>JAOAIH010000007.1 GCA_026414805.1 Spirochaetota bacterium
CTATCATACCACTGACTAATCTATCTATCTCATCTATTGGATTTTCTTGTGCTAAAAGCTGCTGTTGCACATTTACACCTGTATCATCTATAATTAATATTTTCTGATTAGGCGTTATAGCTCTTGCCAGATCATCTGGAATAGTCTCTGTTTTTAATCGTGTATAATCTTTCATTAATTGTTCTGTACCAGATGCCTCTTTAATAGTTGCGGTTGCATTTACTTTAGGTTCCTTGCTTATTTCTTCTTCCAAAGCAATGAATTCTATATTATCGGTTTTTGTCATTGATGATTGAGTTTTTTTGGGAGGCTCTTTACTGGTCTCCGTTTCTTTTTTTGGTACTTCTTCAATTATTTCTTCAGTTACAACTTTCAATTCATCCAGTTTACGTTCTGTTATTGCTTCATCTTTTGAAATTTTTTTATCTTCTATTTTTTTCAATTCAGCTTTTTTGCTTTCCTTATCAGGTGTAATAGTAATTTGTTCTGAAAGTTTTGGTTCTGGTGGTGTAACGTTAGCTTTCTTTTCTGGTTGTACAATTTTTGTATTGTGATGCACTTCTATTTTTTCTTTCTTTCTGTCTTTAGATTTTTTCTCATCCACTGCACTTTCAACAGGGATGAGGTCATATTCATCAAGCTCTTCAATTAAATCATCCTCAGAAAGAATCAATATATCTTCACTTGCTATTTGTTCAGCTTCATCAAGATTTATAAATTGAAAATCTTCAATGTCCTTTTCTTCTATTTTATTTCTCACTTCAGGTGGTATCTCTATAGTAATAATATCAGTATCAGGCTTTTTAATTTTAAACTCAGCTTTAGAGGGGATTTCTTTATCAACAAACACATCATCGTGTTTTATTCCATCTGCTTTCAATTCATCATTTGATAAAGCAAATTCTTTCTCATGCTGTTCTTCGCTAACAAGTTCTTCATCTTCGGAAATATCTTCGATTACAAGGGCATCAATATTTTTATCAAAATATATTTTACCTTTTATTTCTTTGTTTTCTTCATCTTTAGCACTATCTATATAACTCTCTTTAATTTGTATTTTATCGTTTGATTTGTGTGACTTTAAGGGTTCGGGTATACCTTCAAATATTCTTTCTTCTTTTTCTTTATGCAATTTATCGTGTGCTGAATCTTCAATAACTTTGATTGTGTTAACGGCATCAACGCGTGCAGTTATATCAAGAATATCATCATGATAGTCTTTTTGTATGTGCAGTGGAGGATTTTCATCTTCAACTATAATTGTTGAGGGAATAACTTCCTGCAAGCCTGTAATTTCTTCCAGTTGACCTGTGACTTTTTCTTCCTCCGGTATATCAATAATAAGATCTTCTTCGGTCAGATCAATAACAGGCTCTGGTATATCAGCAATTTCTTCTAGCTCCGGTGTTGTATGTTTCAATTCCTGACTCATATAGATAGTATAATTTTTACTTTTTCCTATTAAATATTCTGCTATATCATTAATATATAAAAAAATTACTAAAAAATCTAATACTGCTCCCAAATAATAGACAAGCTATTAATATTAATTATTCAGTCATAATAAACATAATTTTGTCAATAGATATATACAACCCTTACTGTACAATATCGGTTTATTTTGTATTATTATTGAGTAACTGCTAAATTGGCATATTTTAAAAAAAATCATTGCACTTTCATTGTAGTATCAGGTACTATCTCACAATATATTAGTTCAAAACTAAAAAGGAGGAAATAGACTTTATGAAGTTTACACACACGTTAGTATGCTTAGCGATAGCTCTATTGCTATTGCCAACAGCTTCATATGCTATAGTTGATTTTGGCATGTATGGTGGATATACATTTGCTGGAAAAATAGACAACCCCACTATCAGTAATGCCGATACAAACGGCTGGCAATATGGATTTATTGGACACCTCAACGGCTCAGTAATTCCCATGGTGTTGAGTATGGGAATTGGTGGATTTTATCAGAAGTCACCACTGCAATATACTGTTGCTGGTAAAGATTTTGACCTTACAAAGACCATGTACGGCATTGATGCGATAGTCATGTTAGAATTGCCTATCCTTATTCATCCGTATGCAAGGGCAGGAATTGCAATAAACGAAAAAGTTGAACTGAAAACTCCTTTAGGGACATTGTCTGATGAGAAGAAATTCAATTCATATTACTTTGGCTTAGGTGCGGCATTTACAGTTTTTCCATTTGTACAGATTTTTGGTGAATATTTATACAATTACTCCAAGCTTGAAGACGATGGCACATTAAAGAGTAACTCCATTAATGTTGGAGCACGGTTAAATATTTAATTAATATAAAATTGGGGCTGCCTTAAAAGGCATTCCAAAAAACGGCTTATTTAAGCAGCCCCATACTATTTAAGCTCTAATGCCATCAAGATAAATCTTAATCTTTTCAAACAATGTTTCCACTTTCTCTTGATTTATCAACTCAATAATAATATTTTTTCTTCCCACCTGTTTTTCGGATAATGCTTTTTCCGAACGCAATAAGCTCAATGCATTTGTATAATTGGGTAGCGATAGCGATTCAGAAAGCATTATCTCACCTGTATGATACATTTTCACTCCATTTTTACGAATTTCGGTTAGGAGGTCTTTTTTCTGTATCTGAATTCGTTTCTTTGGCAACAGGGTTTTACATACTACATAGTACGATTCAAGATATTCTTGTAAAATTCTACCAAAAAATCTTAATTGGGCATCCATTTCCCTATCATCATTAATTGCTATACTGTTTTTTGTTATTGAAGCAAAACCTTTCAGTTGCATATACTTAATGGCATCCTGTATCGACACCATCACATCTTCCAGCATATCTTCTGGATATATAAATTCCTTCATAAATAGATCACGAATATATACATATTCACTTCTGAATGAATCCAGCGATGTATCTTTATTTTTATTCATTATCCTTAATGCAAGTGAAGAAAATGTCAATGGGAGGAAATAATGTATGATAGAATTTTTATAAAAAATCATTCTAGGTCTGTTTTCCTCTGGGAGAACATACATATCTGGCATGGTTTCCAGTTTTTTCCCTTCACCCACTACTTTCAACGACTCAAGTATTTTATCTTCCTTGAATGACTGGATTACATAATCAATTATTTCGTCAAAATTATTTCGATTTTTAAGAGCGTCTGATAACTGATACCCCTTATATTCACAATAATCATACAGGGATTCAAAGTTACTTTTTACCATTTCCCGTGAAAAACCCTTTACCGATGACATCAGTATTGCTGTGGTTGTTAAAGAAAATGGAGTGATAGTCACTACCTCATTTATTTTTCTGACAATATTCATTGCAACTGCTTCAGGAACATTCACAGGATTAAATTTGTTTTTTATTTCTTTTAAAGTGAAAACACGATTGAAATTAATATAAACCATGCCATATTTGCGATTCAAAAGCTTACTGCTTTGCATCATACTTACTACTGATTCTTTCTCCTTTTCCTTACCCTTAAGCTCCTGTACATAACTGGATTCTTCTAGAATACGGTCATAGTTTATTGAAATTGGTACAAAAACAAGATCAGTGTTGTATCCCTCATCAATGGCTTCAGTAATATAGCTCAAAAAACCCAATTTTGGGAATGCTACTTTTCCTGTCCTTGAACGACCGCCTTCAATAAAAAATTCAATTGTATAACCCTCTGAAATGATAGTTTTAACGTATTGCTTAAAAACAGTGGGATATAGTTTTAGCCCTCTGAACGTACGCCTAATAAAAAAAGCACCAGAATGTCTGAATATAGTACCCATAGGAAAAAATGAAAGATTTACTCCGGCAGCTATATACGGAGGGCTCATCTTGTTTTTATAAAATACATAGGATAGTAATAAATAATCAAGATGGCTTTTATGGCACGGTGTCAATACCAGAGGTCCTTTTGTAGCAGCTTGTCGTATTTCTTCAATAGCTTTTGGATCATATCGTATACCATCAAATATCTTCCTGAACATCCAGTCCAGTGCCATTTCAAAAAGCCTTATATAAAGTATAGAAAAATTGGCAGCTATCTCCTTAAAATATTTATATGCTTGTTTGCGTAATTTTGCTTCAGAAACCCCATCCTCCTGAGCTATTCGTTTGATCTCATTTTCAACATTTGGGTGATATAACACCCGCTCCATCATTTCTTGCTGCGATTTTAATACTGGTCCTAATATTGTACGTTTTTCGTGGTAATAGTCCTCTAACAATTTGTTACGCAGCATTACCGCAAGCTGTCTGGTATCAGCAACCTTAGCGTTGGCTATCTCCTCTTTTAAATTGATTGGTTGAGATATACGTACAAAAGGAGGTGTTGCACTCTTCATTATTGTAAGCCATGCAAAAAGCAATGATTTATCCCCTGTTGCCTGCGAACTTATAATTGAATACAAAGGCCCCAATGGCGAACCAGAGCGTTCGGGATTACGATTCCAGAATATCATTTCGGGCAATAGATAAATTGGATCATCAATCCTTTTCTGAACTTCTATTAGATACCGAAGGGAGTCATATTTAACCTCAGTATATCGTTTAAGGAAATATCGCTTAGATAATAATGAAAAAAGTATGCTTTTATTATCTTTTATCAAACTTTCAACGTAATCAGTGTCCAAAACATATTCATACTGTTTACCCAACACAGTAGATGAAAAAAATTGCCACAATCGCCTTGTAATAAACCCAATATCCTGAAACCAGAAGGGATTGTATTCTAATGCAAATACTGGAACAGGATATTTGTGTCTACGTAATAAATTATATAATATCAACAAAGAAAGGTTTGAACTTTGAAATGAAGCATACACAATGTGCCCTTTTTTTGCACATTCTTCTATACGTGAGCGACTTTCATCATCAAAATCGATAGTATTAAAAAGAACCAGAGCAAGCTTCTCCAGTAATGGATTGAGGCGTTCATAAATAACACCATCATATATGCCAGATGTTATTACACCATCACTTTTCTTCATAACAATCACCCCTTACAAATGAAGGCTATGAGTACTCATAGCCATTTTTGCATTTTATTTTTTAAATGTTTTATAAATTGATTATTATATTATAATTTTAAATAATAATATACTATATTAGTGAAATACTCTATAATTAGCAATAATTTTATCAGTTTTTGTTATTCTAAATGACACCTGTTCCATTGCAAGTACTTTTTTAAGATAATTGGACTGAAACAATGTACATATTTTAATGTACATTATTTTAATATATGACTATTATAATACCATTTTGTTACAATAATAAATATAAATCATATAATACAGTTAAGAGAAATTTCTTTTACTATTCATGCAAATAATAACGGAATAATGAATAAAGAAAAAAATAATATAAGTTCATACATCATTTTATGACAAAAATTAGGAAACAAATGCAAAAAAATATTAAAAAAGATTTATTTTGCAAAATTATTAATACTGATAAAAAAATGTTTGATTTATACATGCCCTGTCTATACAATCTGCCCACATAAAGTAGAGTAGATAATGAGATTATCCATAACATGTAATTGTAGCACATAATACCTTACGAATTTCACGGATACTCATAACAAACTACATATATTTTTTTACAAATAATTTTAATGGTATATAATTTGTTCTGAAACATGTGGAGATGTAACATCGGGATGTAGCGCAGTCCGGTTAGCGCGCTTCGTTCGGGACGAAGAGGCCGGGAGTTCAAATCTCCCCATCCCGAAAGCGTTAATATATGTCGAGGGATTAATGCTTAATTCTAAAATTACTTTATTAAAAGCAAAATACCCTACTATCAAAGAAATACGTAAGTCAATTGTGGACGACATCTTTACTGAATTGGCTAAAAATAGACTACAGGTACAACTTGACAACCTTGAGCTGTATCTTATAATTGATGAAGCTTTAACCAACGCTATGGAACATGGCAACAATTGGAACCAGAATAAGTATGTCCACATTGAAGTGACAATGGACACCAATCAATTATATATCACCATAACTGATGAAGGCAAGGGTTTTAGGCATCCTGATTCACATTTAGCCATGCATCTTAAGCCTCGTGGCAGAGGAATATTTATAATTAAGCAATTTGCTAAAGTTTCATGGAATAAAAAAGGCAACAGCATAACAATGGCAATACCAATAGCTCACACTTCTAATCCTAAATAATGTAATGTAAAAATTACATGAAAAGGTATAACAGCACTCCTAACAGATTATCATATACCACAGGCAAACACAAACCTTCTGGTAAACGATATACTGTTAATTGGTTACCACTATTTATAATTTTTGCGATAGCTCTAATTATAATGTCCTTAGTGTATAGAAGTTGTAATTGTGATAATAAGCATAAACCCCTAAAAACCAAAAATACCTTAATACCAGACAAACCCATTATTAAACATAACGATGTGCGACATTCACAACACAAAAAATCAGAAATTCCAGCTGTTGCTTTGCCAAATGATTCAATTCCACCCGAAACTAATCTCAAGATTATAACTGATTAGTTAATTCAGATTTTATTAGAAAATCCTTGAGATTCTAAACCACAATGCATTTATTGAAAAAGCAATCCGTGTGCTCATGCCAATTACCATTACTATGCAAAGCATCCCTATAGTATAGATTATGGTTACTATCTGCCTATCTTTAATCATTGAGTTAAGTCTTTCAGCATACTGCATCAATGGTGAAGAATATGGTGATTTTACAACAAGTGTAGTATAACTTGGTGTACTCCATTTATAAAATGCCCTTCCATTTTGATAGTATACATAACGCATTCGTGCAGTTATGGTATATTCACCGGGTTTTATATTTGTAAGCATTATTTCATTAGTGGGATGAGTGATAACAAAAGGGGGTACTTCTTTTTTGGATGAAACGACAACTGAATATCCTTTAACCTGTGATGCGATGATATATTTTGGTACTAAGGTAAATTTAAAAAATGGAGCTGCATATATTTCTTTAAACGGTATATTAAACATCACAACAGGATAATATAGTTTTAGTGCACCTGGACCCTTTTCAGGTAACACTTCTTGTTGCGGTTCTCCTTTTGCTAATTTTTCGTAATATGCTGCATCTGCCTTGCCTACATCCCCAATTACTATCTCATATGTGGCCATCCTACCTTTCATATCCGTCATATCAACAGGTCGAATACTGAAAAAATATCTTCCTTTTTGGAGGCTTTCAAGAGTTACTGAATCACCAGTTGTAAATGTAGTTGGTTCAACTATAGTATCTTTGGCAATAGAATAATAAAATCCTTTCAACCTTTCTTTCTGTTCAACCGTCCACTGCAACACCGCAACGGGATTATCAACCTGAGTAGCTTCAGGATGTGTTGGTGAACTCACTGTAGGCATTGGTAATGGAGTACTAGAAACCATCAAAGGATAATGAATAGTTCGGCTGTAATTTCCTGCCTTATCAATTGCACGAATATGAAAATATGTTATACCATCTTTCAAATCAGGAATAACATATTTACGAATTGGTCCTTCAACATTTTGTACTGTGGGATCAAATGTTGGCAAGTCATTATAAATAACAGCATACCCCGCTATGCCAGATTCATCAATTGGGGTATCCCACTCAATGATAGCATTTGTTTGCCGTGTCCATACGTTTTCAGGATGTGTTCGCGAATAAACCTTTGGGGGTAAAACTGAAATATCAGAAAATTTTGCAATAAGTCGCTGATTGCTATTCCAGAAAAGCAATGTCTGTTTATTGATAATTACCGGAAACTGATCATACGATGCCACATTTGCATCTGAAATTCTTACTGCATCTGAAAGGGAGCCATCAACCAAAGAAAACTTTTTACCAAAGACAGCCTGGTAACGTTCTCGCATATCATGCCATACAATGAGCAGTTCATCTTCTGAAGGGGCCACCACACGGGGACTATAGCAGTCAATTTCTGCCCGTGT
This sequence comes from Spirochaetota bacterium, assembly GCA_026414805.1. Lineage (NCBI taxonomy): Bacteria > Pseudomonadati > Spirochaetota > Spirochaetota bacterium. The sequence continues at coordinate 7,983 of JAOAIH010000007.1, forward strand.
AATTATAATTGGCTGTTGATCCCATTCTTTTCCCTTATTATATCCTCGTATAAGTCTCACTTCCCAGTGCTTCTGTTCATTATTCATATATACACAGTAAAGCACATCTTTATATAAATACACATACGGAGAAGAATCATTTGCCGGGCTTGTAGTTATCCTTTTGGGAGTAGAAAAACTCTTACCACCATTGTGAGAATATACAAAGAACAAATCATCAGATAATATACCTGCAGATAATAACTTTGCCTGAAAAACAATATATATTGAATCACCTTCAAATGCAATAGCAGGGAAGAATATACCCCTATATTCAGTTGTAATATCAGCAATAGTATCTATTCTTGTAAATTGCAGTTCATCTGGCGAAAAGGCATGATAAAGGGTAAGCCTGCCTTCAACCGAACCATGGTAAAACAAATGTAACCCACCACTGTTATCATAGAAAACCTCGGACAGCATCGACTCATCCGTTAAAAGTGACAGTGCAACAGGTTTACCCCCCCCCCCCCCAAAATCATTTGAAATTGTTAGAAAAATTTTACTTTTACTATCTACCAGGTTATGCCATGTGCATGCAATATGACCGTTATTTGATATTGCAACATGGGGTCTAACAGCTACAGCAGGATCAATATCAGATAATTTATATGGTGGTAAAAAATCTTTGCCACCATTGAGTGAAAGTATTATATATATGCCGTGTTCATTTTTTTCAGAGCCTTCAAAAACTACAGCAACTACATTACCCTTGGCTACTGCAAAAGGTGATTTTATATTTAACGTATATGGTGTAATAACAACGCTTCGTTCCCAACCTACTGGATATGTTACCACCTCTTCATAAAAGAGGTGGTAACCTGCATAGATGCATATACTAATAATTCCTGCCCATACAATATAACGCACGCGTGGGAAACGAAATGCCAGTTCAAAAATATAGACTGAAAGCTTATTCATACTCCTATTATCGGAAAATTATCCTGCATATTCTCCACGGCTGCGTAATTTTTCCTTTTCTTCTTCTTCAAGCACATTGAATGCTATTTTCCCTACTTTAGTCTTTGGCAACTCATCCCTAAACTCAATTTCCCGTGGGCAACTCCATTTTATCAGATGTTCTCTGCAATGTCCAATTAATTCTTCTGCAAGAGCATTGCCAATTTTATCCTTATACTCCGGTTTAACCACTATAAATGCTTTCACCCTTTCAACCTGGGATTTATCCGGTACTCCAATGACACACGCCTGGTCTACCGCCGGGTGTTTCCGCAATACATCCTCCACTTGCGACGGATACACATTGAATCCAGAAGATTTTATCATCCTCTTTAAGCGCAATTTGAAATAGAAAAATCCATCCTCATCCATTGTCCCGATATCACCGGTATGAAGCCACACCATTCCATCATCATGTTTCTGCAGTGTTTTTGCAGTCTCTTCTGGCTGATTAAGATACCCAAGCATCACAGCAGGCCCCGCAATACATATTTCACCTTCTTCACCACACGGCGCTTCTTCAGTTGTTCCCTGTTTTACTATTTTTGCCATCATATCTGGGAAGGGTATGCCAATACTGCCTTCACGGTATTCATTCATGGGCATTGCCATAATTGCTGTAACAGCTTCGGTCAATCCATATCCTTCGCGCAATTTTACATTACCACCCTGCCGCGCTACTACCTTTTCAAACTCCTCTTTTACTACACGCGGCAATGTATCGGCCCCACTGAATGCAGCCTTGATACATGAAAGGTCTGCTGAGCCAAACACTTTGTTTTTACTTAAAGCTTCAAACAAAGTAGGAACACCAATAAGAAAATTTGGTTTTTTCTGTTTTATAAGTTTTGCAACAATAACAGGATCAAACTGCGGCACCAGTATGCTTTTGCCACCACCCATAAAGAAAGCATTGACACATACTCCAAGCCCAAAACCATGAAATATAGGCAAAATAGCAAGTATACTATCGTCTTCACTCATCTTGCCCCATGCTGCAACCTGCATACCCTCGCTGATAAAATTCATATTTGATAACATAATACCTTTTGGCATACCTGTTGTTCCGCCACTGTATAAAATAACTGCCATATCATCAGTTTTCATGTTGGATTTGGGGACAGAGCTTGTCTTTTTCATCATGTCGGTCCACCATACCACACGCGGGTCTTTGGGCACTTTTGGAATCTTTCTTCCTTTAGTGATGTAAAATCCAAATGCTTTAAGAGCCGGCAAAAAATCTGAAATTTTAGTCAAGATAAGCGTTTTGCATGGCGTTTTATCCATTATTTCTTTAAAAGCACCATAAAATGCATCAATAGTAAGTGCAAATTTACTATTGCTTATATTCAGGTAAAATTCAATTTCTTTTGGGGGCGATAGCGGGTGAATCATGCTTGCCACTGCCCCAATCTTATTAACAGCATAAAAGCATATAATCCCCTGTGGTGTTGTTGGCATAGAAATAGTAATTGTATCACCCTCTTTAAGCCCTAATGCATGCAGACCTTGAGCACACTGATCAATAAGCTGAGCAAATTCTTTATATGTTGCAGTATACCCCATAAAGTCCCATGCTATAGCGTTGGGTTTTCGTTCTACTGTTTTCATTAAGGCTTCATACATGGTAACCTTAGGATAATCTAATGTATGAGGCACATCTCCATAAAACTTCAGCCATGGCTTTTTTTCGTACATAGACAACCTCCTATGAAAATTTCTATAATTGTACAGACGCTTAATGCTGCATTTTTGGACAAAGGCATAATTACGCATGGCAAGCTACAGATGCATTGCAACATGGCTCTACCTTTTATTATCCTTAATGATTTCCATAAAGGCTTCAATGCGGGTCAACACCTGCGCTTCGCTGAAATTGCGCTCATCTACCATATCTGCCTCTATAATGAGTGATGGGATACCTCGTTCTTTCTGCACTATACGCTGTATATCATACTGTCCCAGCGAATATGGCTTGCAACTTCGGTTAGAATGCATTACAAGACCATCAACATCATATTTATCAATCATGCCAATCACAGCCTTTGCCATCTGGTCTACTGAAATATTTAAGTAAATAGCTGTATATCCTTCAACCATACTCTTTAAAAAGTCATTTTCATCCAGGTACTCTAACTGTCTGCACCATGCAGTGGTATAGGTATCAGCTACCAGACATGCATCATGCGCAGCAAATGTATCCGAGAGCCATTTAGTCTTGTACCACACTGGAAGATTGTCCCATAGCAATCGGTATTTTTCATTGGGAATTGCACTTATACCATTGGCAATGCGCTCTTTCATTTCATTTAGCAATTCAGTATAGTAATCCACCACAATCTGAGTACCACGTAATGTCACAATCAGAGCTAAGTGGAAAAACGCATCAAATGCACTCATGGGAGCAGGCTTATGCATGGCTGTATCAAGTACCGCCTGCCACAACCGCTGCCCTGCAATAGAAAGCTTACCTACTTCTTTGGCCTTGTCGTAATCAAATTTTTTGCCGCAATGCTCTTCCAGAAAAGCAATATACTCAAGTATCTGTGCTCCTACATATTCCTTTGCTTCCTGAGTCATTTCACTGTGACAAAAGGGTGTGTCAAAGATAAACAGCGGCACATTGAAATAGCGCGCCTGTACCTCATACCATTTGAGCACCGTGCCACAGATATTATTGCAACATACTAAAAAATCTGGCTTTGGCAATCCACCAATTGGCCCGCCATTGATAGGTGCCGCAGCAATATCCGAGCGTGCATATGAACACAGGTCGCGGCAGTAGCCCATTTCTTCGGCTTTTTCGCATAGCTGTACTCCCATCTTGGATGCACCCACCATTGCACCATGATTTTCAGGATATACCGGAATAACATCCATAACCAAAAGAGGCTCAACAGGGCCACCGCTGGTAATCCACGCAACCTTTTTATTGTTCTGCGCAGCCGTTTTTGCCTCTATATAGTAATTGGTCATTATTTCCTTCATCCGTTTTACGGATTTTATTCTATTGTCCTTTTTTTCCTGTGCATCTGACATAACTTCACCTCGCTAATAGTTAAATCATATCAATAAATGCTTCTAATCGCGTCTTCACTTGCCCCTCTGACGGCAACTGTTGTTCCAGTTCAAGCAGTATTGAAGGAACACCAATTTCATCCAGGGCCTGTTTTAAATATGGATAGTCAAACGAATGCGGGTCACAAAACTTAAGGTACAGGAATATCGCACCTTGCACATTATGCTTTTTAATCATCGCTTTTATGGTTTCCGCGCGCGTGTAATAATCACGGTGTTTTGCTGGGCAAATATTTCTTTCATAGTACCTGTCGGCTATGGCCTGCAATGGCTCCTTATCAGTTGCTATCGCCCCCTCAAAATACCGTGAGCCAGTACACAAATCATCCCACACCACCACACCACCTGAAGCTTCAATATAATCATAAATATCAGGATGATTGCAAATACCACCAATAAGCATTATGCGTTTTCGCGTTTCATTTTGTGGCGATAGCTCAATGGAAGGGATCAATGCTTTTAAATGATCTACCAGTTCATCACGGTCAATAATCATTGCAGCCTTAATGAGCGCATTCATCTGGCTTCCTGTGAGAGAACTTTTATTGTCACTTTTCAACTGCCAAATATTCTTTAAAAGTGATCGTATTTCATTGTAAGTAGCAACTGCCTTCTTTAAATTATCATTGGTAATTTTTATTCCAAAGCCTTGCTCAAGCTCCTTGACAAATCGCACCAGAACATCGTACATATATTTGCGGGCACTTGCAGTGTTAAGCTTAACAGCCCATACCACGTCAAAGTGGTGCTTCATGCCAGTGTTAAGACGCCACACGTCGGACAGCCGCTGAATGGAATCACACGTATGGGGAAACACAGCGCCATCAACAAATGACAGCTTGCCTTGAAGCGCATCCTCTAACGCCCCTCGTACTAGCGAACAGCTGTACGCCTGAAGATGAGCATCAGCTTTTGAAATTGTTTCCACTTGCCCAAATATCCTGAAAGGGTGCATCCCTGCGGCATAAATTATTTCTTCGGGAGTATACGAACACATATATGCCAGCACAGGTTTGCTGGTTTTCTTTTTCAGGTTGGACACATATTCATACGGATTGCCCAATTCAAAAAATTTTTTGTTATTCATGAGATGCTCCTGAAAATGTAGTTGACAATGTACGATATTATCGTACATTGTACGATAATGTTTTCAATATAAATTTGTATATGTCTACTGTCAACACATTTTTGTTATATAGTATTACAATTATGAAAATTAAAAAAGGAAAGCTAATCCAATCCATCACCAAAGCACACGATATTCTTTCTATGTTTGTGAATGATAAAAGGCCACTTGGCATTAGTGATTTTTCCAGACGACTGTCCCTGCCCAAAACAACTGTGCAGGGAATTGTTAACACACTCTGCCATCTGGGATATTTGGAAAAGGATCACCACAGCGGCAAATACCGCCTTGGCCCGTATGTATTCCAGTTAGGCATGAAATATGCCACCAACCTTGACCTGGTTAGCATTGGCAGGGTATGGGCCGAACGGCTGTGTTTTCAGTTTAGGCAACCTGTAAACATTGGAATGCTGGTTGGGGATAAGGTGGTGGTAGTACTTCGCGTTGAGCCTGAAAACAGGTTTATGTCCTATCCACAGGCTGGTTCGGTCATCCCAACACATACCACTTGTATTGGCAAACTGCTCTGTGCGTATATGGATAAAAAGCGCCTTGACGAGATACTTGCAAGTTATGAATTTCAACCACTAACTAAAAACTCAATTACAACAGCCCAAGAATTTTTACAAGAACTTGAAAAAGTAAGATCAATGGGAATAAGTTTTGACAATCAGGAATCAGTGATGGGATTGGCTGGCATTGGCGGGCCAATATTCAATTATACTGGCCAGATTATCGCTGCATTTGCAATTACCGGAGATGCTGAATTTATCCTACACCATAAACAGGATATCATTCAGGCAGTACGTGACACATCATTGCAATTATCGGTTCAATTGGGTTATAATCCATAAAAAATAAAAGGCATTACAAAAATACTTGACGTTATAATGAATAATTAGTATATTATTATTAGCACTTTATATTAAAGAGTGCTAATGCAACCTATAACAGAAACTATAGCTCCCATTGGGGGGCTATTTTTTTTTAAAATCCACCACCATACAGAGCTTCCTGGTAATTTACTAAATCAATTGCAAAGGCTTTTATTCGTGTTGCACGTTCGTCAATTACAGCTGCATAGGATGGGTCAATTTTTACAATAGCATTTTTTAATAACTGGCAGTATCGTTGTGTATCGGGGAGCAATGTATCGGTGTAGTAGTAATAAAACTTCCACTTTTTATTACTTTTAGCTATTGTAGCCATATACTCTAGCATATATGCTGAGCGTAAAAGTCGCTCATAAATGTAGATGATATCTTTAGAATTTGAAGCATACTCCCCGGCAATATATGCATTAAAGGCGTCTGCTTTTTTACTATCTGCAGGTTGATTACTCCAAAAAGTGATATACACTATCTGTTGTATTTCATCATAACCAGCTGAAGCCTGCACTATATCCGCAGAAGTCTTTAAAATTGACCGCTGTGTTTCGTTGAAAATATATTCTAAATCAAGTGCATATCCAAACCTAACAAATACTAATAACAACACTATACTCAATACACTTTTTTTCATCTTCTTTCCTTCATCCTTATATAATGTTTTTTTTATTAGTAACAATACTATTATTATTGTAACAATCAACTGCTGTTTTTTGCATGAAAGTAATAGCAACTCATTATATTTTTTTTAAATTGTGTCAATCATTAATGAGTATATGGAATGCTAATTGAACTTCTTCTCTTCTATTCTTACTCCACATCATCCTTTAATACAGGCATGTCCTTTGTAATAGTACGCATTACTTTTTTCCCCACTATATCTTCTATATATAATGGCGATAGTCCCACTCCCGGCCGCTTTACAATAATATCACTGTATTGAATTTTTGTTCCAGCTGGTATATCACGTGCAGCAAAAATGCTTCGTCGTGCCGAGCGGGCAACCATTGCTTCATCATTGCTATAATCAACTGAGCCATCCCCCATCATTTCACATGCTTCAGTAATATCGGCAACATAATCCTTGAATTCTTCCGGTGTTAGCGATACATTCTTGTCTACACAATCATGGTCACTTGATAATTTAAAATGCTTTTCAAACACACGTGCACCCAATGCAACAGCCATAATTGAAGCACGATTATCATTTGAATGATCCGAAAATCCTACCGGTACGTTGAACAATTGTTGCAACGTGTGTATCCGTGATATATTAACTACACTGTGTGGCACAGGATATAGCGAAACACAGTGCAACAATACAATATGACATTTTTCTTTCTGGAACAAGTGTACTGCATGAGCTATCTCATACTGAAATGATATACCGGTTGAAACAATAACAGGCTTGTGTGTGGAGGCAATCTTTTTCAACAATGGAACATTGGTAATTTCTGAGGATGCTATTTTATACAGCGGCACTTCAAGGCATTCCATCATATCAAAAGAATCATCATCAAAACAAGATGCAAAAAACACAACGCCATTGTCAAATGCAACCTGCTGCAATGTTTTGTAATCATCAAACGAAAGCTCAAACTTTTTAAAAAAATGCATGGCCCAATCATCGTAATGTGGCTCTTCATTGTTGATCAGTGAGTTTGCATACACCGAATAAAATTTTTCAGCATTAAAGATCTGAAATTTCACAAGGTCAGCACCTGCCTCTGCTGCTTTTTTAACAAGGTCAATAGCTTCTTCTAATCTGCCATTATGGTTAAGTCCTATTTCGGCAATGAAAACTGGTTGTCCCTTTTGCAATTTATTGAGATATCGTGCATTATATAAATCCATATTCATACAATAATAACCTTTCATTACCTGTTTTGCATACTTACATAATATGTTGTTTTACTGCAAATTCTTTAGCACTTACTTCAGTGATTGGCACAATGTATGCACCATAGTATCAGCATGAGCACACCATATAATGAACCATTTATGGAATTTGCCAAACAACTGTTTATGTTAGGCAGCATCTCATGCAATCAAAATTCTGCTTGCTCTAAAATGCATGCTCAGAATGCAACATTGCAAAACATGTATGCAGTATCACTATCTCTCACAATTGCAAAACAATAGTTGTTTGGCAAGATATTTTTGTTAAATTACATGTAACAGATGTTATAAATGCTCTGCCCCCACTATTAATTCTAATTAAAATTTTATTGACAAATAACATTTTAAAAATGTAGCATTAGCTTCTATCGCTTCACAATTGTGTTTTCTTTTTGTCAAACATCTCAATGAATACGTACATTCAATCGTATAAGATTCATGTATAGTAACTATCTCTTAAAAAAATAAAAGGGGTTATAGTATGGGTAAAAAGTTTCTCATTGCTATTGATTTAGGTACCACCGGCAACCGCGTGTTTTGTTTTGATGAACATGGATTGCCAATTTCAAGTAGTTACGCCGAATTTACACAGTATTTCCCCAAACCCGGCTGGGTGGAACATGATGCTAATGAGATATGGGAGTCAGTAGTAAAGCTTTTACCTGAAGCAATACAAAAAGGAAATTTAGATCCAAAAGATGCGATAGCTATCGGCATTACCAACCAGAGAGAAACCTCAGTATTATGGAATGAGGAAACCGGAAAGCCAATTCACAATGCAATCGTGTGGCAATGTCGAAGAACAACTGATATATGCAATCGGCTTAAAGAAGCTGGTCACCAGCAACTATTTCGTGAAAAGACTGGTCTTGTGATTGATGCGTATTTTTCCGGTACAAAAGTTAAGTGGCTTCTTGATAATGTACCTGGAGCACGTGACCTTGCTAAAAGCGGTAAATTATTATTTGGGACTATCGATACATGGATTTTATGGAAGTTAACTGGCGGCAAATCACATAAAACCGATTATACTAATGCTTCACGCACACTGATGTTTAATATTAAAGAAAAAGTGTGGGACCTGGATATCCTTGAAATACTGAATATACCGCGCACTATTCTACCTGAAGTACGGGAATCTGCATCATATTTTGGCGAAACATACGGTGTTCCGAGCTTGCCTGATGGTATCACCATAGGTGGCATTGCTGGCGACCAACAGGCAGCTATGGTTGGCCAGAACTGTGTGTTTGAAGGAACATCAAAAAATACATACGGTACTGGCTGCTTTATGTTGCTTAATATGGGCAATGAATGGATGCTCTCTCAGCATGGATTGCTCACTACATTAACATGCGATAATAAGGGGCAGCCTGTGTATGCATTTGAGGGATCAGTATTTATTGGTGGCGCTGTGGTACAGTGGCTTCGTGATTACATGAAATTCATTGAAAAGAGTTCAGACGCTGAGAAGGTAGCGCTCTCGGTTACAAAAGAGGATGAAGTAGTGGTAGTTCCTGCATTTGTGGGATTGGGTGCCCCTTACTGGAAGATGGATGCACGTGGAGCAATTTTTGGGCTTACTCGCGATACTACTCCACAGCAGATTGTTCGTGCTGCAGTAAAATCAATTGCACTACAATCATACGACGTTCTGGAAGCAATGCAAAATGACTCAGGCAAACAAATTCATGAACTGAGGGTTGATGGCGGAGCAACAAGAGATATGTATTTGATGCAGTATCAGGCTGATATACTCGGTATACCAGTACTATTGCCAGAAGTAACCGAATCAACAGCATTGGGTGCTGCATACTTAGCTGGTATTACCGGTAAAGTATATAACACCATTGATGAGGTGGCAAAGTTCAATAAGATTGCAAAACGTTTCAACCCCTCCATGAATGATGCAGCGCGTAAACGCGAAATAGCACTGTGGAAAGATGCAGTAAGACGGTTATTATAATACTAGACATTTATTACAAGATTTAATATACTATTACTTTTAATCATTCTTTTGCAAGGAGGCAATATGGCTAAGCCATTATTAGGAGAATTATTAGTTGAAGATGGTGTGATTACACAAGACCAGTTAAATCAAGCTCTCTCCATCCAAAAGAAAGAAGGTGGCCTTATTGGCATAATACTCATGAATTTGGGTTTTATTGACGAACCAACGCTGGTTAAATACTTGGCTTTACAGGCTGAACGTGTGATAAAATCCGAATAAGGTTTTAATCCTGTAATGTATTATACCTTCGTGCCATTATTTCATTGGTAAGCTTGATAATTGTTTCTATTTTAAAGGGTTTTCTCAACACACCTTCAAGCCCCATCATCAGCAGTTTGTCAATATCAGGAATTGAATCAACACCGGTAATAAATACAACATCTGTTTTAGGGCTTACCTGATGGATTGATTTAAAAACGGCATCACCTTTATATCCAGGCATTAAATAATCTAAAAAAACAATATCAATATCCTCAAAGGTGCATATATCAATTGCTTCCTGTCCATTATCAGTAGTGAGCACCTGATAGCCCATTCGCTCAAACGCAGATGACAAAAACTGGCGAATTGGCTCCTCATCATCCACTATCAATATCCTTACCTCGCCCAAATACAGCATCTCTTTTTCTTCTTTTTTATCAACACTTTCAAATGCAGGGTTAAAACGTTTGAAATACAATGTTACCTCATTACACCTTGACGGGTCATGGCATAACGTCATATCCCCACCATGACTTTGCATTATGCCATACGCAATTGCTAAATTAATGCCGTTGCCCACACTATCAACCCCATTGCTGCCTTTGGCTTTTTGCTCTTCACCATTTTCCCAGCAACTGGGAACACCGTCATTCACCAATTTGAGCATAACAGCATCACGGTTAAATGATGTTTCAATGGTGATAGTTCCTTTTTTATTTGGCTTGATTGCAGAGCGAGCATGTGTAACCAGGTTAAGTAGCACTTCTTTAATCTGACGGGGATCTACAAATATTTCGGGTATCTTACCTAATTTCAACCTGCATTCAATTGATTCTTTTTCCAGTGTAAACCTTTGCAAATCTACTATCTCTTTAATTAAATCATTAAGCGAACAGTACTCAAATGAAATATCTTTACCAGTAACAAATACGCTTAACCTGTCAATAAGGGAAGAGCCTCTTGTAGTTTGCTTGTCAATAATTGCTACTGCTTCTTTTACTGATTCATCAATTGCTTCATTCATAAGTAAAAGCTCAGCATATCCTTTTATGACTGCCAAAATATTATTGAATTCATGAGCAACACCCTGAGCCAGTACCCGTAAACTTGTTATTGTTTTTTCAAATTCTTCTTCGGCAGTATCTGGTCTAGTCACTTTAAGGTTTGTTTGATAGTACCGTATGGTTCCGGCAATTTTCCCAATGAGGGTAAAAAATGGAGCATTGTTCTGCAAATACTGTAGTTCCTCTAAAGGGAAAACTAAGCATACCATGCCAACAACAATATCTGCATGCAAAAGCGGAATAATTACTACAGAGATATCTGTTTCATCATTCTGGAAAGGTTTAGCAGTAGGTAAAAATAAAACGCTTTTCTTTTTAATTGCTTTTCGTACAACTAACGAAAAGTTATAAATTTTGACCACAAGTTCATCAAAATTTTTGCCAGCTTCATGATGCAGTACAAGGCGTTCATCACCAACGAGTGTGTAAACCGACACTGCTATAGGTTTTAGCTCACTATGCAGCAAATCTACAACATCAGAAAGAAATGTATCGCTGTTTTTTGTGGTATGAGCTGTTTTAAAAATATCAAGCAATATTCCATATTGCTGTTTGCTTAACATATAAATAAATCCATAGTAGTTTATATCTATTACAGACTATAGCACTAAGGAATATTAATTCAACAAATGTGGATTGTATTATCAGCCTTTTTGTAAAAAACCTGTCCTACTCTTTTTATATGGTCAAGAACGTCATGGTCTTTTATATAATGTAACAAGTAAATATCAAGAGAATATGGTAATGAGGTTTTGGCTTATGATCATATCCATCCATATTGCACCATTATCAATTAGCTCCCTTTTAAAGCTTGTCGAGTAGTATCTAGAACTATATAAATGTAAAACACTCTGTTCTTCAAGAAAATCTTTAAAAACATTCCATGCTAATTCATGTGTATACTCAAATGTCTGTATTAAACCCTGCTCTTCCAGATCCGACAAAGCTCGCTGATTATATGTTTTAACAGCATCTTCTAATCTGTGAAAGGCAAGCATAAAATGGTTAAATCGTTAAATCCATCTAACATCCTGATTTTTCATAAAAGCAGTTACTATCTAAATGTGCACTGCGTTATGATATTTTAATCTCATGCAACCATCCAAATGTGTCGTTTATTTCACCTGTTTGTAATTTTGTTAGGTATTCATATAATCGAGTAATGGCAGGACCTGCTTTCTCTTCATCACAGAATGTGAACACCTTATCCCTATAATGAATGCTACACACTGGCGTAATAACAGCTGCAGTACCTACTGCACCAACCTCATCAAAGTGTTGCACCTCATCTATCGTTATTGGCCGTTTTTCCACATTCATGCCTAAAAGCGCAGCTATGTCCATGAGGCTTTTGTTGGTTATACTTGGTAAAATGGAATTTGATTCAGGTGTTAGATAGGTATTCCCTTTTATTGCAATAAAATTTGATGTTCCAAATTCATCAACATATTTCTTTTCTTTTGGGTCAAGATACAATGGGATAGGGAATCCCATCTTTTTGGCATATTCCCCACCACGCAACCCGGCTGCATAATTGCCACCAACCTTACAATCGCCCACCCCGTTAGGAGCAGCCCTATCATATTGTTCAACTACAAGAGCTTTTACCGGTTTAAAGCCCCCCTTGTAATAGGGACCAACAGGAGTAACAAATACAATAAATACATATTCATCTGCTGGGCCAAGTCCAACTCTTGCCCCCGCACCATAGATAACCGGACGCACATAAAGACTTGCACCGGTTCCAAATGGCGGAACATATTTGGCATTTGCTGCTACAACCCGGTCAACTGCATCAATGAACATATCAACTGGCACTTCAGGAATAAAAATCCTTTCACAACTGCGCTGCATTCGTTTTGCATTTTCATCGGGTCTGAATGCCACAATTCTGCCATCTGCTGTTTCAAATACTTTTAAACCTTCAAAAGCTTGCTGACCATAATGTAGGCCTGGTGCAGCTATATGAATTGGTATTGTCTCTTCTGTTGAAAGCTCACCTGCAGACCATTTACCATCTTTATAAAAATATCTGATATTATAGTCTGTTTTGATGTATCCAAACGGTAAATTTTGCCAGTCTAAATCACTTTTAACACGTTGTGTTTGCATACCCATAAACCCTTATAAAAAAATAAAAACCATCGTTCATTGTATGGTTTTTGCATCATAATTTATTTACAATCATTGTAGCAACATAATTTTATTGTGTCAAATATATTTTATTCATAATGATACTCCTCTCTCATATCTTATATAGTGTCAATTGGGCCTTCACTGTCTCCATCAATGAACTGCTTAGCATAAGGGTTGCTCCTTGAAAAAAATTCTTCATTTTTTAAATCAACAACAATTGTTCCATTATGTAGTAAGCCAATTCTGTGAGCAACTTTTTGAGCCACTGCCAGGTCCTGTGTTACCATAATTGAAGTCATCTTAAACTTATTGTGAGTAGCCACTATTAAATCCGAAATTGAATCGGCAAGAACCGGATCAAGTCCTGCAGTTGGGTCATCATACAATATAATTGATGGTGATAAACAAAGTGCACGCGCAAGCCCCACTCTCTTTTGCATACCGCCACTAAGCTCTGAAGGCAATTTTTGCTCAGAACCACGCAGACCCACCCATTCAAGAGCTGCCATTACCTTTTCAGTTACTATCGCCTCATCTTCCTTACGCCGTCTCAATCCAAACGCCACATTATCAAACACATTCATTGAATCAAAAAGGCCACCTTTTTGAAATACATACGCCATAGTAATATTGCGATTTATTTTTTCTTCTATGGTAAGCGTAACATACTGCTTTAAGGGAATTCCTGCTATGGCGATAGTTCCTGTAAAATGAAGATACAAGCCAGCGATTGTTTTTAGCAACACTGTTTTACCACTGCCGTTTTTGCCAAGAACGACATACATGATACCTTTTGGCACTGAAAGACTTACATCCTGCAAAACAGCTATAGTATTAAATGTTACACTAACATGTTCTACATTTATCATGAGTACATCGTTGCGTAATATTCTTTTAATGAATACAGAATATTGAGATATGAAATATACCGTTCTTCAAAAATTACACCTTTTGTAACCAAGCGTTTGACCTCACATTCAGGCTCATGGTCATGTGTACATGGTTTAAATCCGCATTTGTGAGAATATTGCTCAAACTCATAAAAATATTTACTCACCAGATGCGGTTCAATATCCATAATACCAAATTCCCGCAGGCCCGGAGTGTCAATAATGCGTGTATTTTCATCAGCTATTATCATAGTAACATTGGTAGTGGTATGCTTCCCTTTACCTGTACTTGCGGAAACCTCAGCCACCCTGAGTGATAAATGGGGATACATTGCATTCAACAAACTTGTTTTGCCAACCCCTGAATATCCAACAATGACCGAAGTTTTATTATGCAAAACATTTTGAATTTTATCAATATGGTAGCTAGTTTTAGCACTGGTCATTAGTATACTGACATTAGCATTTTTATAATAGTGAGTGATATAAACAATATCCTCTTTAGTAGCCAGGTCATATTTATTAATACACAAAATCATTGGTATTTTTTGCTGGCCACACCTCACAGCAATTCTATCGGCAAATCTCAAATTTAATTTTGGCTGTGCAAATGACTGCATCACCACCACGCAATCGCAATTTGCAGCAATAATATCAATTTTTCTATGCTTGCCCTTTTCCTTCCTGGAAAAATAGTTTTTTCGTGGAATGATATCTTCAATAACTCCTGTACCGTCAGCTGCTATACTTATCGTTACTTCATCTCCCACTGCAACTGGATTGGAAAATTTTTCATTTTCAGATTCAAATGTTTGCCGTAATTTTCCTCTCAGTACACAATTAGTGTAACAAGAATCATGATATACCGTATAATAAAGCCCCATTACTTTTGTAACTACACCACGCATAATGAACACGCCATTATAAAAATAAAATAGAGCCAGTCTTACAACTGGCTCTATATTTATACTCCAACATAATTAAACGTTAATCTGCATTACTTCTTAGGGACAACTTTAAAGGTTACTCGCCTGTTTGCACCATCGCGTGGATCAACACCAGGAAGCAGTTCAGATGAACCAACACCTTTATATGTCATTTTTGGAGAATCAATTCCTTTTGCCTTCAAAGCATTGTATACTGCTTTTGCTCTATCAGTAGATATTTTGATGTTGCCAGGTTTGTTACCAACAGGTTCTTCAGGTCCTGAGGCATCTGCATGACCGGTTATCTGCAGTACATAGCCTTCAGGCAATTTGTTTAATACTTCTTTTACTACAGGTGCAGCTGCAGTTGCCCATTTATCCCACTCCTGTTTTGGCAATACTGCACTCTTATAGGCAAAACCGGTCACGGGTATTTTTTCAAGCTGTTTGTTCTGTGCATTAACTAATGCCACGTTTGGATCCCCAGTCTGCTGTACTTCCGGTGTACTCCCACATGCAACCATTGCTGCAACTGAAAAAACAACCAACATTGTTGCAAATTTCTTCATTGGTACTCTCCTTTCGATTAATTTTTTTTATTAGAAAAATAAGTTTTTTAATATTGTTTGTTTTTAAATATAATTTTTATTTATTAATCGTGTCAAGAAGTTTTTTTAATAAAACAATTTATTTTTGTAAAGAATTTTAATAAATTTTCCGATATTGCTAACAGACAGGAGCACAGAAGTAAATCCCTCCCGATCATTACTTTTTGTGCTCAAGGCACTGCGCATACGTTTACCCATTTAGGGGAAGGCAGGATAGCCGCCCAGCTATCTTGCCTTTCGTTTTTTACTGCTGTTATGGCAATTTGTTTACTATTGCCGGTTCAAAATATTTCAGCTCAGCAATTACTTCTTTTAAATTTCCCACACCTTTGACTGTGAACGTTACATTGTATTCCATCCCGGGATGAAGATTTAACTTTTGCTGAATGAACCATGGTTTCTGTAAAAGTTCTATACAGTCAAACGTAATATCATGATTTTTTTTGTCATAAAACGTTATCACTTGAAATACAGTATCATAGCGTTTCAACTTTAATATCATTGTAATCTGCTTATTTTTATAATTATCAATATTGTCCGATAGCTCATAGAGATAAGCTTGTGGAGAAGCTGTTGTTGTGATGAATAATACCAGTAGTAGTAGCTTTTTCATACATTCCTCCTGAAAACTGTTTTTTTAATAAGTAAATGCATTACAAGTTCCTGGCAATCATTATTAACTATCGTACAAATAAAAAAACTGCAGCTTAAAAAAGCTGCAGTAGAATATAAAAAACTGGGATTGATTGTTATGAATAAACGGATTGTATCCTGCCGGATATGCTACATTAATGACCTCGTTTTTGACTTCGATACACAATATATTCAATGATAACCCAAAGAAGCACACACACCCAAAAAAGCACAAAAACCTGTATGATTGGTATATTCATCATGGTTATGCTCCTCAATCGTTCTAATAAAATAATAAGCAATATTTGTGCCAAAATTATTAGTTCCTGGAAGTAACAAAAATGCTGGATTTTCGAGGTTTTTTGAATGGTTATATATTCAACTTTTAACAATATAGCTCTTTTTTACAATAATTATGCTACACCGTGTCATTTTTGCAACATATAGAACCTTTTACTCTTGACCAAACAGCTTTTCTACCCACAAATAGAGGGCAGGCAACAGAAGCAGCGTTAGTATTGTAGATGATACCAGCCCACCAATAACAACTGTGGCAAGAGGCCTTTGAACTTCTGCACCTATACCAGTATTAAACGCCATTGGCACAAATCCAAGGCTTGCAACAAGTGCAGTCATTAGTACCGGTTTTAAACGAATCAACGTACCTTCATATACAGCTTTTTCAAGTTTCATACCTTGTGCCCTCAGCTGATTGAAGAAATTAACCAGCACCATGCCATTAAGTATTGCTATACCAATAAGCGCTATGAAACCAATACCAGCTGAGACACTCAGTGGTATCCCTCTCACATATATAAAAATAATCCCACCGGTGAGAGCAAAAGGTATACTATTAAATACTAGTAAGGTTTGAGTAATGCTTTTAAACGTTCGTATTAAAATAATAAAAATAATAGCTAATACCACAGGTATGATAATAAGCAAACGAAACCGTGCTGACTCAAGATTTTTAAATTGACCACCCCAATGTAGTATATACCCTGAAGGAATATTCAATGCCTTGACTTTTTCTTTTGCTTCATTCACAAAGCTTTGCGTATCTCTGTTCTTTAAATTTATTGAGACTGCAGCGTAGCGTTGTCCTCTTGTTCGGGCAATTGTTGTTATTTGTTGCTTAGGCTCAACAGAAGCAATTGTACCAATTGGTATAGTACCACCATCGGGAAGACCAACAGGAATTTTTGCAATATTAGCTATGTTATTACGGTATCTATCACTTATCCTCACCACTATAGGGAATCGTTTATCAGCATCATACAAATAACCAACCTGCATGCCACTCATGGCAATGGAAAAAGCGCTGTTAACATCATTGACGTTAACACCATATCGAGATATTTTGTCATAATTGAGCACTACATCAATAATTTCACTTTTTTTAAGCGCAGTGAGTGGATCCAGTTCAACAGTTGAAGCACCTTTAATGCTTTCAAGAACTGGAATGGATTTGTTCGATAGCTCATATAATTTATCTAAATCCTGTCCAATAATCCGCAGGGTAATATCGGCACGGTTACCTTCAAGAATTTCGTTGAAGCGCATCTCAATAGGTTGTGTAAGTGAGATTTCCTGACCTGGCACCTGCTCTTCAATCTTTTGAGCTATCGCCTCAAAAAGCTCTAACTTGTTTGGCTGTTTGCCATTATATATGCCCCATTTTGTTTTATCCTTTTCAAGGATAACAAAGGTGTCGGCAAAATTTACTCCCATTGGATCAGTTGCCGATTCAGGGGTTCCCATGCGTGAAAAAACAGTGCGCACTTCCTTGAACTGAGCTATGGCTCTATCACTTTTTTTCTGAATCTCAAGTGAGGCATCAAGCCCAATAGTCTGGTCACGCACCAAGCCTATAACCATATCTCCTTCATCAAGCCGTGGAATAAAATCAGACCCAAGATTAAAAAACATAATAATTGAAACCACTGCAATTAACAGCGGTGGCAGAGTTGTCTTAAATGGATGGCGCAATGAATAAGTTAAAAAAGGCGTGTACACTTTTGATAGCATGCGGAAAAACAGTGGTTCTTTTTCTTTTTTCCCCGGTGAAATAAAATAATATGCTAGCACTGGCATTACAAACATGGCAATCAAAATACTTCCACCCAATGCATATAATACAGTTTCGGCCATTGGTCTAAACATTTTACCTTCTATACCTGTCAAACTCAACACTGGAACATAAACAACCATAATAATAAGTATACCCAGAAAGACAGGCTGGCTAACTTCTTTAGCGGCTTCTTCGATTATTTTTATTTTTTCCTTTTTTGTAATTGTTGTGTTTTTCAATTCATTGAGATGTCGCACAATATTTTCAATCATTACCACCGAACCATCAACAATAAGGCCAAAGTCAATAGCACCCAAACTCATAAGGCTGGCTGCAATGCCACTTGCAAGCATTCCTCCTCCTGCAACAAGCATTGACAAAGGTATTGCCAGTGCAACGAGAAATGCAGCCGTAAAATTTCCAAGAATTAGGAAAAGTATTGCAATGACAAGCAGTCCACCCTCGGTTAAGTTGCGAGCAACAGTTTTTATGGTTGCATTAACTAGAAAACTACGTGTATAAAGCTCCTTTATAGCAACATCTGGTGGCAGAGGTATTTCCTTTATAAATTTTTCAACTGCAAGAGCTACCTCACGGCTGTTGGCATTAATACGCATGAGTACTGTCCCAAGTACTGTTTCTTTTCCGTTAAGTGTTGCTGCACCCAAGCGCTGCTGGCTTCCTACCACAACATCCGCAACCTGCCGTAACCGTACTGGTGCTCCATAAACATTCAATTTCACAGGAATATTTTTAATCTGTTCAAGCCCTGTAATGGTACCAAAGGTGCGTACTATAATCTGTTTGCCCTCAACCTGGATATAACCACCACCATAGTTTTGCCCAATGTTTTGCAAAGCATTTACAAGTTGATGGCATATAATACCATGCTGTTCCATTCTAACAGGATCAACATTTATATGAATTTCTTTTTTATAACCACCATTTGATTCCACTTCTGCAACACCAGGAACACTCTTTAATGCTGGCTTTATAATATAATCCTGCACAGTTCGTAAATAAGTAAGCTGTTCCTTTTCCGGTAATGTAGATAACGCACTCCCCTCTTTTGCTGTCACCGCATACATGAAAATCTCTCCAAGCCCGGTAGAAACAGGACCAAGTTCAGGAGAAAGTCCTTCAGGCAACTTATCGCGGATTGATTGTATTCGTTCATTAACCAATTGTCGAGCAAAGTATATATCGGTGCTATCCGAAAATACAACAATAACCTGAGAAAGGCCATACTTAGATAACGAGCGTATATCCTGTACATCAGGCAAGCCCGCCAGTTCTGATTCTATTGGGAACGTGACTGTTTTCTCAACTTCTTCAG
This sequence comes from Spirochaetota bacterium, assembly GCA_026414805.1. Lineage (NCBI taxonomy): Bacteria > Pseudomonadati > Spirochaetota > Spirochaetota bacterium. The sequence goes on from JAOAIH010000007.1 coordinate 27,848, forward strand.
GAGCCAGTGCACCTGTTTTTGTATTTACCATTACCGATACATTGGTAATATCCGGTACCGCATCTATTGATAATTTGCTAATTGAATAGACCCCAGAAATGATTACAGCAATTGTTAACAGGATCACCCATAATCTTCCACGTAATGCCTTTGCTATCCATTCTGATATCATTGTGCTATCTCCATAAGCAAATTAAAGTCATTTGTAATACATGCAATTGCCGCTATAGTCTTTACAAGCTCAAGTTGTGTTGTATAAATCCTTTCAAGTGTTTCATGTGTCTGTACATCAAGTTCCAGATACGACTGAAATGTTATTGTTCCCTTTTGAAACTCGCCATCTGCGTAATACATAGTATTTTCTAATTCCTGTTCTATACCAGGAGGGTATAATGATAAAAGATTACGGTAATATTCATAATGTGCAAGCGTTGTACGTATATCTGCTTCTATCATCTTTTCAATATATTGCATCAGGTATTCTTCCTGTTTTGCTCTTGCAGTAGTAGCTTTTATCTGATTTTGATTTTGATTATACACTGGTATAGGAATGCTCAACCCGCCCCAGATAGTTTGCTCTTTTTCAGCTACTTTTTCATAATCATAATTTATTATAAGACCAATATCTGGAAATGCATTTCTCTGTGCCAGTGCCACCTCTTTTGATGCAGCAAGTAGTAACTCCTTTTGTTTTTTCACCAGCAAACTTTCAGTTTTTGCTTTTTTAACCACCTCATCTACATCAAACACTTTGGGATTCTCAATCCAGCGTACATGTAATTGCAAATCAGGACCACCTATGCGAGTATACAGCTTTAAGCGTTGCAACCAAACAACCTGATCTGTTTTTATTTTATATATCTCAGATTCCAGCATACGTAGTGTATTTTTAACAATTGCTGCTTCAACTTTTTTTTGGGGGGATACGATAGGCCTTGCAGACATATAGGTATTTATTAATTTGAGACGTTTTATGCGTGTTGCTATATGAGATGACTTGCGCTGGCTGACAGCGTATTCATAACCAAGATTTAAAACAGTGGAGGCAATAACATATTTCATTTCCTGGTGCGATAGTAACTGATAATTTTTCTTGTAGCGATAAATTTCATCAGCAAGCGATAGTTTTCCAGGAAAATACAATGGTTGAAGCACTGAGACTCCTGCTACATTTCCTTTTTGTGAATCGATTGATTTACTGCCATAGTATGCCGATACTTCAGGATTTTTCCACTGCGTTTCAAATTTCCTCAATGCTTCCAATTCATCTATTTTTAGCTCTTCAGCCTTTATTAGTTCAAATGATTGAAGGGCGCTTCCGATGAGCTGTTGTAATGACAATGATGATTGAGCAAACCCTGAAGCAAGCACACCACATATACACGCTGCTATTACTATTAGCTTTTTTACCATAACAACACCATCTAATAGAATATATCAATATCATAAGCATTATAATGATTTTAAACTAATGCGTATATAATAACATAAAAATATGTTATATGTCAAATTAAATTATTGCAAAAATGTTTATTTGTCTTGTGATGCCTTAAACACTTTTTAGCAAAAGTGACTTTAGAATAAATGCAGTAATTTTTAATATCAAAAAGTGGTGATTATATTTAGCTTTTATTAGTAATTACCAAAGAAATTATAACTTAATCTAATAGCATATATAAGAATCCTGTGAAAATGATACCATTGCTACAAATACAACATAATATTTATATCAGTTAAATCAAAAATGCATTAATGATATAACACCTTTATTATAAAACTTCATCCATTCTTCAATATTTATCCGTCTCCCCACTGCTACTGCATTTCTAGTAGTATTAAAAACAACTCCCATATTCCAATATTCTACTGCCGCAAAAAGAGCGTTGCCACCATCCTCGTCTGTGCTTTTGGAAGTTCTGTATGAAAAATAACGAATCATGTCTTCAACATTTCCATTACAAAAGCATTCCTCCCTTTTTTTATTAAATTCATTCCATGCCTCAATATCATTGAAACCCTCACCCTGATCCTCTACTATTAATCGCACTTCTTCAGTGGTAAAGCTATACCATACTTTAATGATTTTTGAGGGATCTTTTTTATTACCATGTTTGATTGCATTTTTTATTAATTCACTTATTTGTTGTTCTAATAGATTATGTTCTTTTACTATAATTGGTACCTTTTGCATAATAACACGGGAATAGTATCTTACAAATCTATAATCACTAACAAATTCTTTATAATATAATGTATCTTTGTTAAACAGATAATGATTGTCATCTATTTTAATTTCATTTACCTTTCGCATTAACATAGACCCTCCATCATAACATTATTTTTTGGTGCTCAGTGCATCAATGGATGGCGCAATTGGCAAAAATTGGTGTAATTTGGTTAGTTTAATTAATTTCATCACCGGTTCCGTTATATTAGTAAATGTTAATAATATATTTGAATCCTTTGCTATTTTATAAATAGTGATAATGGCATTAATTCCACTAGAATCGATATACGTTACCCCATCCAAACTCAGTATCAGTTGATTTATTTTGTTGTTATTTATCTGAAACAAAATATTATTTTTAAACTCGGTAGCAGAATATAAATCTATTTCCCCTTCAACATATATTATTGTGTTATCACCATGATTTTCAATAGCAATTTTCATACTTTACTCCTAACTTTAATTAATGATTCTAATTCATCTTCAGTTGTTACATTTACATTTTCAGCTTCGTTTATATTTTTATCACTAACCATATTTATTTTTAAAACAATAAAAGACTGATCATCATGAGGTGCAACCACACCCTGAAACTGTTCTATTAACGCACAAATTTTTGACTGTATTTCATCCGCATTTAAATCTATATTTTCTTTTAACATTTGTATTATGGGTTCTATACCCAGTTGCTTCTTATAACTGTTCATTGCTTCAGTTATTCCGTCAGAATAAAGAAATATAACGTCTCCATCATGTACTCTCACCGCCATAGACTGATAATCAGAGTTTTTTTCTATACCCAGTGGAAGTCCATCCGTATCTAGATACATAACTTTTCTGTTTCTATTTTTCACAAGCAAAGCAGGTAAATGCGCTGCATTAGTATATTCCAAAATTCCAGTTTCAGGATCATATACTAAAAGATAAGCAGTTGCAAACTGATCACATCCCAGATTACAAATACTACGATTGAGTAATCGAATAACAGATGAAGTTTTCCAATTTTGGTTGGCAACAAGGTGCATAATTGTACGAATGATCGTCATAATTAAACCAGCGGCAACTCCCTTACCAACTACATCGCAAATAATTATTGCGATTTTACCTGAATTCAATGTGAATATGTCTAGGTAATCACCAGTTAAATATTTTGCAGCTTTTGAATACAATGAAAGCGTAAATTTGTCAGAAACAGGTATTGATGACGGTAAAAGTGTTTTTTGGATTTCCGATGCCAGATAAATATCACGTTCAAGCTCTTTTTTTATCAAAAGTTCTTTATGCATTACTACGTTTCTCAGCAACAATTCTGCATATACGGTCAGAGATCGTGCAGTGTTGTAGTTTTCGTTTTCAAAATAACGGCCGGGGGTATTCTTTGTAAGACATACCAATCCTATCCTTTTATCATTCAGTTGGATAGTAATCATGATAATTGAACTAATAAACAAAATATTATCGTATGTATTATCCTTAAATAATGGGTGATGTCTCATGGAATAATAATCTTTTATGAAAAGGTCTTCATTCTTAAAAAATGTTACATACGCAAGACTATCTCTAGGAACGGTTTTGCCTTTAAAAAAAAGATTTGTTAGATGTATACTTTTGCTCCGCATATCTTTTCCCAATGCACCAGGAAGCACAAAATTCTCAGCCATAGCGGAAATATATAGTTTGTCTTCAGATTCATCATAAATTAAAATAGCTCCGGTCTCTGCCTCGGTTTTTTCAATTAACTGAGTTAGAATATATTCATTAACTTCTTCAAATGTCTTATTTTCCATAATGATTTTACCAATGTTCTCAAAAAAGAGCAATGTTGATTGTTTTTCATTTTTCAAAAATCTAATCAATCGTTGATTATTCCAAAACTCCCATTCGGTTAGTAATATAACAATATAGAAATTTAAAAAATACAACAATGGTGTAATATATATATGGCTGTGCAGTACATCATTTGAAAAGGCTACAACAAATGAGTATAACACTAATATACCCAAAGCAATGTTCCGAAATTTAGCAACTATCTGATCAGCAGTATTCCTCTGTATAAATAAACGATATATTATGATGATAGAAATTGAAATAAGAAATATTTTATACACTAATATGGAAACGCTTTCAGAGACATATCCATTTAAAAATATGAATATAGCATGGAAAAAAACAAACATTCTATAGCTATTTACATCAATTTTATGTTCACCAAATAGTCTTACTGCAAAATAATAATAGCTGGCTAATTGAACAGCATCGGAAAACAGCAAAATCCAGTGATTTTTGTAAAATACAACTATAAAATCGCGTACCAAAATCAAGGCCAATATTATCTGAAAAACTTTAATATATTTTTGAGTAACGGTAACTGTAGTAACTCTTTTTGCAATGATAGATAAGAAAAAAATGATAAACGACGAAAAGATTTTAAAAATCACAAAGATGGAGTTGTAATGGTCAACATATTTTTCCATAAACTATGATTGATATAATTTCTTTACAATAATGTTTTTACTAACTGCCCAGGTAAGCGCTATTTTGCTTCCTGCAAAATCCACTATATATGGATAATTCTTAGATCCAGAAATTACTGTAATGATATTACCTGGTGCAATACCGATATTGATCAAGCTGACTGTAAGCTTATGACTCCCATTTATCCTTGATATCATCACAGTTTCACCTTGTTGAATGTCTATTAAAGAGCATTCCATATATTTTTTTTCTTGAACCATGTAACACTCCTTAATTAGTTATAACTATTATAATTAAACACATCTAACATATAAGCAAAAATTTTTCTTAAATTTTAAATAAACGTTCATGATTCGATAGAGCATTAAATCAAAAATACCTTCCTCAATATGAAAGTCTAGTTACTTATTGTGTGAGTTTTAAAGAAATACCAAACATTTTGCATAATACCATCATGTCAATAAATTACATTTACCTACACATAAACTCATATAAACATCTTTAGTAAAATACCTTTGCCACCCTTTCTGAAAATCTTTTAAAAAATGCATGCACATACTATCTTTATTATGAAATAACTCTATTGTCACAAATACTGTAATTGTTATTTTAAACGAAATACAACAATGTTTTGACAACACATGCCAGAATAACAGCCACCGCAATTACAAGCACACTTTTTTGCTGTATATACCTGTCTTTCAATTATCCCTTTTTGTTCAAGCATATACAATATTGCTTCTGCCATATCCCTTTGAATATTGCAATTAACACAAATGTCAGCAACACTGACCTCTTTGTTCTGTTTAATATACAACAAAACTTTTGAAACCATATTCTAAACCTCCTTGATTTTTACAATATCGTATTTCCCAATAATATAAAACATTGTTACAATTACCAAAAAAGTCATAATGGCAATTGAAATCCACAGGATACTATGCCCCTCTACCAACTGATAAAAAAGTGTGGCCACTATCCAGGCAAAAAAAGTTAGATACAGTGATGTAATAGTTGAAAAAAATATTCCGGATTCCTTGACCATTGCGCCAAATGCTGCAACGCAAGGGAAATAAAGAAGGACAAATAACATAAATGCATACGCCTGGTAAGAATTAAAATAGCTTTTCAAAATTACAAATGTAGAAGAATCAACTTCTATTTCTTCAGCTATATCCTCAACTTCCGCAGCTTCTGCGATCACATCTATTCCAAGGGGATCAATCAGTCCTTTATGAATTTGAGAAAGATTCTGTGGTATGGTTTCTAATGCTTGTTGCAAGCCGCTTACAATACTAAAATCTTCTTCTGATATTTCTTGCTGCACATCTTCATTGCGAGTGTAGAGAGTATTCAATGTACCTACAACTGCTTCTTTTGCAAAAAGCCCAGTAATTACTGCAATGCCTGCTGGCCAGTTATCGTTTTCAACCCCCATCGGTTCAAGAACGGGAGTGATAGCTTTAGATACTACTGCAAGAATTGATTTTTCGCTATTTTCATTACCAAATGTACCATCCAGTGCTGTTGAATTTAACAACGTCAAAATAAATACTGCAGTTATTATCACTTTACTAGCACGCAATAAAAACATTTTAAGTCTGTTCCATGTATGAATAAAAATATTTCCCGGGCGCGGTAGATTATACAATGGGAGCTCCATCACAAAATGTGATATTTCACCCCTGAAAAGTGCAACTTTCATAATAAAACCCGAAATGATAGCTGCTACTATCCCCACTATATAAATGGAAAACACAACTAAACCTGTATTATTAGGAAAGATAGCAGCAGAAAATAATACATATACGGGAAGTTTTGCACCACATGACATGAACGGGGTCATAAATATCGTAAACAGCCTGTCTTTTTTTGTATCTAAAGTTCTTGAACCCATTATAGCAGGGACAGAACAGCCAAACCCTACTATTAATGGCACAAATGCTTTGCCTGGCAACCCAATAGATCGCATGAATCTATCCATTACAAATGCAGCACGAGCCATATAACCTGAGTCTTCAAGTATTGATAACATAAAAAACATTATAAAAATAACTGGAATGAATGTTGCCACGGTTTGTATGCCCGAACCAATGCCATCACCTATAAGTACCATTAACCATTGAGGAGCATTTGCAAGGGATAATAAATATTTTGGAAAATCAACAAATATGGTTCCTGCTGCAATGTCAAAAAAATCGATAAATGCACTTCCTACCGTAACCGTTACCCAGAATAACAAATACATTACCAAAAGAAAGACCGGTATACCTAAAACTCTGTTTAGTACTATAGTGTCGATGAAATCTGTAGTTTGTGATCGTATGCCCTTGCTTATTACTACATCACGTACCAATCCATGTATATATGCATATCGAGCATCAGCAATTTCAATATCAGGTGTTTCTTCCAGGTGTTGTCTGAGTTCATCAATTTCTGAAAGCATTCTTTCCTTTTTGAACTTGTCAACACCAAGTCTTGATTTTTCTATCAAATCCAGCTCACCTTCTATCACCTTTAATGAAAGCCATTTTTTTGCTTGTTTAAATTCTTGAAATAACGATTCATCTGCATTCCATTTATTTATAATTTCCTCAATTAGATCAGGATAATTAATACTAATTGATGGGTACGGTGGTGTATCAACAATTGAAAAAAGAGTTTCAGCTATCTTTACTATGTCGGTGGTGTGAATGGCACTTGCTAATAAAACAGTACAATTTAAATGCTTAGCAAGATGCTCTATATCTATTTGTATTCCATTTTTTGTTGCAATATCCGCGCGATTTAATACTATAAGCATTGGTACTCCCATTTCTGCTAATTGCACTGTAAGATAAAGATTTCTTTCAAGGTTTACGGCATCAACAACATTAAGTATAAGATCCGCTTTGCCACTTAAAATATAATCTCTGGCAATTTTTTCATCCTCAGAATGCGCTGAAAATGAATAAATACCTGGAAGATCAACTAGAATTATTTCTTTATTGCCCTTCCTAACCCTACCTTCTTTTTTTTCAACAGTAACACCTGGCCAATTCCCTACTTTTTGCTTTGAACCAGTTAATCCATTAAAAAGTGTAGTTTTCCCACAATTGGGATTACCAGCTATCGCTACAGTATATACCTTCATAACCTTCACCCTTCATTCAATTTTTTAATTAGTAAAATTTCAGATTCTTCCTTGCGAAGTGATAGTTTAAACCCTCTTACTTCTATTTCTATTGGATCCCCTAATGGTGCTATTTTTGTTATTGTAAAAACAGTTCCTTTAACCAATCCCATTGAAAGAAGTTTATCCCTATATTTTTTGTTTTTGTTTTTAAATCCAACAATTAGTGCTTTTTGGCCTACTAATAGAGCTGATATTGTATTATCAGTATGCATATAGCCTCCATAATAATTCAATTTTTAAGATCTTAACACACAAACTCTCTTAATTCGTTACTTTTCATATATTTAGTTTATAATTGCTCAATCGCTATGGGACTGCACGCTTCTAAGTCCCCATCATAAATTATATTCATTAAAAGATCATATTTATTAACATACACAGAAGAAAATGCATCTACTACTAGTGGATGATATAGTTTTCCACGATACTGCAGCAACTGATTATAAGCAACATCGGGAAGAATGCTATTCTTATATGGCCTATATGTAGTCATAGCGTCAAAAACATCAGCTACCGCAATTATTGCTGCATCTAATGGTATATCTTGACTTGATAATCTGTCAGGATAACCGCTTCCATCAAATCGCTCATGGTGATGTCGTATAGCCATAGCGATGCGTTCAAAACCTTTAATGTCTTTTACAATATTGGCACCTATGACAGGGTGTTGTTGGATAACCATATATTCAGCTTTAGTTAATGAAGAATGCTTTAGCAAAATACCATCCGGGATACCAATTTTACCAATATCATGCAAATGTGCTGCAATATTAAGACATTCTCTTTCATATTCAGAAAATCCTAATTCCAAAGCTAATAAATTTACTATATTCGAAACCCTTTTAGAGTGTCCTGCAGTATGACTATCTTTTGCTTCAATAGCTTTTGAAATACTTTCAAAAAAACCGTAAAAATCTAACTGATGATAAATTGTTTGATACATAGCAGATTCTCCCATTTACCAATTTTAGTTGGAAAAGAGAATAGCCCCTAATACATTTTACTCTAACATCGCTTTCTTGAAGCCATCCTCTTTTCTTATCAATTATTACCAATTAATTATGTATTTCTATTATTATTAGTCATAACTAATTTTTATTACAAAAAAAATTTACATGATTACCGATAGCCCTGCCGTTGCAATTACATTTCGCTCATTGCTCCATCTGTCCATCCAGCAACATCCCATAGCTGCATCAAAAGCAACTCGATCAATTAAAGGAATAATTACCCCGCCAAGTGCTTGATAATAAGTAGCCTTGTTAAAATATTCAGAAAAAAAATCTATAATTATATTGAAACCTTTAATAACAGAAAAATCAAATCCCAGTCCACCAAAAAACCCATCATTATCAAAGTTGCTCATCCAGCCTGCCTGTATATGTACCAAGCCCAATCCAAATGAATATGATACGGCAGTACTTAGGCTATACATATCGGACCTGTACATATACTCAGTTTTTAAAACAACACCAGCATCATCCTTCCCCGCTACTCTGATTTTTCCAGCAATTCCAACATCCTGTAATCCCTTATCTTCGCCCTCTTCGTTACTGTTAATACAATATGGGCTTTCAATCATCAATTCAGCTTTACCTAAACCAATACCTACAAGAAATGCAAAATTGTTGCTATCGATACTATTTGCATGTATCCCTGCTGCTTCATACCCTAATTCTATCTTGTTTTCGCCTAAGTGAGCAACGCCAGCGTCCTCTGTTGCAAAAGGTCTGTAGGCATAAAGAGCATGGTTAAAAAATACAAAAATTGTTAGATACAAAAACAACTGACCTTTCATAGAATGTCTCCTATCTAATTATATTAGTTGAAACTAACTTTATTAGACGTAATAATTTATATTCTTTTTTGTCAAGTAAAAAATGATTTTTTTATTCAATTCAATATATTTTGCTATACTTTTGCCTGTCTTTTGTTGAAAGCTAATAGTATTTTTTATATATATCGCTATAGCTGCCGGGAATTGATTGTGATGTATAACGAACGGTATGAACTACGTATAATACTCTTACTTATTGAATTTCAATCATTATCAGCGTAACATCATCTTCAAGAAATGAAGCATCTCCAATAAATTGTATTAATTCTGAATAAATTTTTTCAATTGCTTCTTTACTTGGATATATGTTTGTAGCAGTTATAACACTTATTAATCGCTCTATCCCAAACATTTCCTTATTACAGTTAATGGCCTCAATAATGCCATCTGTATAAATAAAAACTCTGTCACCGGGAGATACTGAAATATTAATTGTTTCAAATGTATTGTCGGTCTTTAATCCTAATGCTTTGCCTTTGGGAACATATTCTTTGACATTGCCATCATTTTTCTGAATGATAACTGATGGATGCCCTGCACGTGCAAGGCGGATGAACTTTTCGTAGCGATTAATATATAAGCAGGCAGCTGTTACAAATGTCTGAGGGAGCATATTGCATATATTTACGTTGAGGCTTTTAAGTAGCAATCCTGGATCAACCGATAACATGTGAAACATCTTGAAGAGTATATTTATCATTGAAGCTATCATGGCTGCAGGTATTCCATGGCCAACTACATCTGCACAAAATATTATAACGCCATCCTTTAACTTAAATATGTTATATATATCTCCACCTATCCGCAAAGCTGGCTGAAATTTTACTGCTATATCAAGTCCTTTAATGTCAGGTATTGTTGAAGGGAGCAATTGACTCTGAATTGCACGAGCAATCTCAAGTTCTTTTTCAAGAAAAGCCAATCGCTTTATATCTTCAAGTAATTGCTGCAATTGGAAATTAAGCTGTTTAGACTGGCGCAATGCTGTGATAAAAATATTTACCAGGTATATTGCGATAATAAAAAGCAGAAAAGGCAAACCATATACATATAATACAATATTTGATGGAATTATTTTAAATCCAAAAGCAAGTACATCATGTAGCCCCAGCAATACCATGGGAGCTATCCCAACAAAAATAAGTAATCCAGCTTTTTTACGCTGTAGCAACTGCAGGCCTGACGCTATGAACAAATCAATCATAAATAAAAGAGACACAATAAGTGAAATATTCCGTATAAATAGTATGTTGCTGCGACTATTCTGAAAAATTAGCGCACATGTCAAAACAACAGGAATAATAATGTAGATGATTGTAATCCATTTTTTATTTCTTCCCACATGGTGCCGGTAAAAGAGGTTCAAAAATGCAGGAAAGAAAAGTAGCCCTGGTTGGGATACCTTCAATACTGTATTGGATGAATATGTCAAATTGGGATATAGATTTTCAAAAAAATGTAGTAGTTGCGGAAATGCAACTGTTATACATGATAGCCCAAAGAAAAGATATTCCAAAGAATCCCTTTGATAATAAAACATCACTAAGAAGAGAATAGCCAGTGTAAGCATAATAAAGAACAACGCCTGCATCAAATGAATACGCATAAAATTAATATAATCGTACAATGCTTTACCAGAGCTATCGCCTACTAAACGTATGGGAGCGTGTATCCAGAATTCAGCATCATAGTATATTCGTATGCTTATCAGATTTTTCCCTTTCTTCAGAACATCCCCAGGGATAGTATAATGTCTAAATTGATTCCATGCTGATTTAAAGTGTGGGGGAAATCTTCCACACCTGCCTATCACAATGCCATTGCAATACGTTATATCTGCATTCATTACTTCCCCAATCTGGAGTGCAACGATATTGGTGGGTATGGTATCCATGACAAATTCTTTCTGAATCCATACATACCCACTTTCAGGTAATGTAATAGTTCTTGGCGAATTTTCATCTTTAAGGATAGCGGGAAGTGTAATTACGCAGGGCAGTGTAACTGAAATGCCATCATCATTGATTATATGTGCATTATCATCCGTGTCAGTTGTTGTCAGCTGCCATACGCCTTCAAGCAATTGAACCTCTTCAACATGCGGTCCACAGCCTGTCAGGGTTATAGCAATAAGAAACAGGATTAGTGTAACAGCTATTGGTTTCATATCGTGCACGTTTTTNAAAAGAGTATACCATCATATAATGTGAAAAAAGTCAAAAATTTTATTTTTATATATTACCAACAATAAAGCTTGACTCATCATGTTTGTATACTGTAGCATCGGGAATAGCATGAGCAAGTAGTAAACGTTATTGTATTCTGGTGCGATAGTTACTGTATAAAGAGCTATCGCCAAATAAGGGTAAACAATCATGAGAATAAAAGATTTCATGCAGCTTACGTTTAAAGAATACGAAGGTAATCCGATAATAGCTCCTCCCTTCCCTTCGCCAATAATTGCTGACCCAACATTTGTACCACCTAATCAATCACCAGATGGCCGATGGCATTTATTTGCACATTCTTTGATGGGAATTCATCACTTTATTTCAGAAGACGGCCTTTATTATGTGAAGCGATCAGGAGCAATACGTAATGCAATGCGTCCCTACATTTTTTATGAAAACAATACGTATTACCTGTATTACGAAAAAATTAAACCGTTTATTTTATGGTATTCATGGCTCCCTCATAGATGGTATTCGTACATTGCAATGCGTACATCAAAAGATTTGCAAACATGGAGTGATGAAAAAACTATTCTAACACCATCACTCAGCTGGCACAGCAATCAATACGGACACTCCATAAGCAATCCATGCATTGTTAACCATAAACAATCATATTTTCTTTATTACAGCGCTGCGTTAACCTACATTCATGATTGCGGCTTTAACGAACCATTGTATATAGGGCTGGCTAAAGCTTACAGCCCCACAGGACCTTTTGAAAGCCTTCCGCAACCAATCATGGAACCATCAAAATATAATCGTTGGTGCAATATTGGGTGTGGTTCGTTTAAAGTTGTAACAATGGACGATGGCTTTATTGGATTGCAAAATGGGATTTACTGGGATTACACCATTAATCATTCCGGTTCAGCTATTTTGCTTTATTCATCAAAAGATGGAATACATTTTACACCGATTTCAAATGAGCCATTACTTAAACCCGATATACAACAAGGTTCTTTTAAAAGAAGTCATGTATATGCTTTTGATATAAAACAGGTTAACAGCAATTGGTATTTGTATTTTAATGCCCGCAATAATTGGCACTGGACTAAAGGGAAAGAACATATTGGATTGCTCATAGGAAGTAAAAAGTCTTAAATACCGCCACCCTGTTCAAATAGCATTTCCATTGGCTTTTGCTGTACCACATGTGTGCCTGGTGGTACACTTTCGGTAAGCCATACATTACCACCTATAACTGATCCTTTCCCTATTGTTACCCTGCCCAGAATAGTAGCACCTGAATATATAATAACATCATCTTCTACAATAGGATGACGGGGTATACCTTTGATTGGATTTCCGTTTTCATCAAGTGGGAAACTCTTTGCGCCCAGTGTGACTCCCTGATAAATGCGTACATTATTGCCAATGATTGTTGTTTCACCAATAACAACTCCTGTACCATGATCTATGAAAAAATTTTCACCTATAGTTGCACCCGGATGAATATCAATACCTGTTTTTGAATGTGCCATTTCAGTAATAATTCGGGGTATCAGCGGTACATCCAGCACATACAGTGCATGTGCTATTCGGTAATGTATCATTGCAGTGATACTTGGATAACAGAATATTGTTTCACCATGGCTTTTGGCTGCTGGATCGCCTTCATAGGCCGCCTGAACATCTAACGCAAGCATGCGCCGTATTTCGGGCAGCATATCCAGAAACTGGAACATTATTCTTCGTGAACGATGCTCACACTCAATGCAATCCATTGTTTGGCCTTCCGCACACGAAAAGCAATAACCTCGTTTGATCTGTTCGGTAAGTTTACGGGCAATGCTGTCAATAGCAGACCCAATGTAATACTGCATATTATGTGGGGTAATTTCGGAATTGCCAAAATATCCCGGGAACAGAACAAGTTTGCATTCCTCCACAATTTCAGCCAACTGAGGAATAGAAGGCATTGGGACATCATGATTGGTGCGGTGGTATACTTTTTTATACGATTCGGGCTGGCATAATGTTTTTACCACATTTTCCAGATGTTTCTGGTAATCACCATTTTCCGATATATCTTTTAACATACCATACACCGCTACATGTAATAATACCACTATGGTAGTAATTATACCGCAAGTAAAATAGTTAATCAAGGATAATTAACCATTACCTAATACTATCGTATAATATTTTCAATTACTTGCTCTTTAATTTTCTTTGTGTATTCTGAATAATCAAATGCATTTGGATCAATGATATACTGTATAATAAGTCCCTGAACAAAAGCCACAATCATTGTTGCGGTATAATCCACATCTACATCCTTAAATACTTTTTTATCAATTCCCTCACGAATTATTTTGGCACATTCAGCACGATAGCTTTGATATAGCTTGATATTGGCTTTACGCATACGTTCGTTATGATTTATCTGTGTCCAGAAATCTATCAACACATGAAAATATTCCTTTTCGTGTTCAACCAGATGGAATGCTTCATCCATAAACAGTATAAGTTTTTCTTTTGGATCATCAGTATGTTCCAATGCTTTGGCAAGATAAAAGCTTAAGTTTTCATTCATTACACGCAGAACTGATACCAATAAATCATCTTTATTTTTAAAATAATAATGCACCAGGCCTGTAGATAAGCCCGCCTCCCTAGCTATATCACGTATTGTAAAGTTATAATACCCTTTTCTACTCACTACCTTATATGCAGCACGTGTTAATTGATTTCTTCGCACCTCAATAATATTTACATTTTTTTTCTTCATACTAATTTAACCTTTCTAATATTTATGAATAGTTATTAACAATGGCTGTTTTTTTTATTACGGCATCAGTGCATTTTTAATAAAATCCATTATGCCTTTTACAATCCGCTCATCATCAGTCAACGCATCCTGACCTATAAAAAGCTTTAATCGTTCCTTAAAATATTCTGAAGTATACGAAAATTGCGTCAATACCAAAATATTATCAATACACAGGGAAGCAACGTTGATATCCACATCCTGTCGCACAATTCCAGCTTTTTTAGCTTCTTCTAACTCATGACGGTAAAACTCAATAGTGATATATTCTATAGTTCGTGATAACCGAGGAGTTAGATGTGACAATCCTTCTGATGTTATATCCAGATACACCTGATGAATTTCAGGGTACTCTCGTGCAAACTTTTGAGCAGCCCTTACAAGCTCTTCTATTTTTTCATAGAAATTTTTGTTTTCTAAACTAACTGAACCCAACACCTTTTCCAATAATTTATATGCTTCATTAACTACAGTAAGCAGGAGATCTTCTTTGCTTTCAAAATAATTGTACATTGAGCCAATACTAATACCAGCTTTTTTGGCAATAATATTGATATTAGCACCTTTAAAACCATTTTTTGCAAATTCCTGAGTTGCTATCTTGATAATACGTTCACGTTTTTCAGCTGAAATTTTTTCAAATGTGTCTTTATGAGGTTTTCTGGTAGTTGTAATCATTATAAGTCTCCAACAACATTTTTTTTAATTGCTAGGGCACAATTCGTAATATTTAATTAATTCGTCAACCAATTTAACAAAATAAATTGTTTTATCTATTTTGGCAAGAAAATTATTATAATCAAATTAATCTATCTATACATTATCATCTATAGTACATGCATTATTATAAACTTTTCAAAATCACCTTTATAGTTTAGCCCTTTCCAATAACAAATTTGGCTCACTTGTATTTTCATAATTATAAATGTTCTCGATTCTTGTTGCAAGTACAAGCAATTTATAACTCTGTGCTATTTTTAATACTATCAAACCATTCATCCCAGCTAAAATAAATTCTACCATTTATCCTTGAATGAGAGAAAGGCAATATTTGAAAACATTTGTTTAAGAAAAATTTTTTTACCTTATTGTCGTTGCCCTGTAAAAAGTAATATAAGAAAAGTTGCACTGGTTTGATGAAGAATATACTTAATTTGTCCTTTTTATAGTTCACACGGACAATTGAAATATAACATGTTAAAATTGCCCGTATTATCCTGGTAATTATTCCACTATACTCCATCACCAGTTCTATTGCATATTATAATATACACAGGTGGTATAAGCTCAACCAAATAAACTCTTTATAAAATCCAGCATACAATTCTTCATCATATCATTGCACTGCAATTGTTGTACAATTGTTTTTGCTTTGTGAACATGTTCAGCAATCAGTTGTTGAATTTCTTCTGTTGCGCCACTCTTTTTTATATATTCTTTTATTGCCAGAATATCATTCTCGCTTTTTTGCTTTTTTTTGAAAAACTCCGTAAACCGGGTTTTATCGGTATTGTTCAATAGTTCCAATGTCTTTTGTAAAAGAACTGTATATTTACCTTCTTCAATATCCGAAATTGATGATTTCCCTGTATCCTGTTCATCACCAAATACACCAATAATATCATCGCGCATCTGAAAAGCAAAGCCTATTGCGTATCCCGCATCTGCCAGCTTTTGAAGTTCATTTGTATCTTCTTGTCCTGTTAGTATATATCCCAGCCGCAATGGCCCTGAAACTGTATAATGCGCTGTTTTCATTGCTGCTATTGTATGTGGGATATCATCGTTTGTAATATTGCGTGGATTTGCCCATAATATATCCAGCATTTGTCCCAGTGCAGTTCGTTCATAGATTATGGCAAATTCATGTAAAAACACGGGAATTAGTGAGGATTTTAATAATGAAATCATTTCCACTGCATTGCTCATGAGTACATCTGCAATAGCTATTGCCACCCATTGTCCAATATTTTCATTGTACCTGTTATAGGAGCTATCGCACACTTTATGAAATGCCGGTTTACCCCGCCGCAATACTGCCCCATCTATTATATCATCCTGTATTAATAAAAATGCATGCATACACTCAAGCGAGGCTGCTACAGGAATAAGAGTATTTATTGCTGAGCTATCGCCACCATAACCTATGTATGATAAAATGAGCAACAATGGACGTATACGCTTGCCATCTCGTGTGCAATACTCGTTAAGGAGGTTATATGCCAGCTTCACATCGGGATTTTGTGCCGACAACTCCTTTTTAAAATAGAATGCTTGTATGTATTCATTAATGGCAGGGACATACGCTTTTTAAAATTCAGTAAATGTCATGTATTCATTTTTTTTTGACATAGCAATTCCATTTGATAGATTGGTTTATGATTGTCAAATAAGTTTAAGTATTTGCTTACAGTATATTAGCACTATTATATTTATTATATTTAATAATATATTGATAATTACCAGCACAACCTTGTTATTTTAGGATACCACACTATGTTAGCCAAGCGAATTATTCCGTGTTTAGATGTTAAAGACGGACGTGTTGTCAAAGGCGTAAATTTTGTTAACCTTCAAGATGCAGGTGACCCTGTTCACAATGGAATGTTTTATGACCAACAAGGAGCAGATGAACTGGTCTTTCTTGACATTACCGCTTCAAGTGACAGACGCGCCATTATTTTAAAAATGGTGAAAGATGTTGCAGAAACTGTAAATATTCCTTTTACTGTTGGCGGAGGTATCCGAACCGTTGATGACGTAAGAATGATTTTGGAAAATGGTGCTGATAAGGTGTCTATCAATACACAGGCAGTGCAGCAACCCCAACTTATTACCGAATGTGCAAAGCGTTTTGGCTCACAATGTATTGTTGTAGCTATCGATGCAAAAAAAGAAAATGGTAGCTGGAATGTGTATCTACACGGTGGTAGAACCCGCACTGATGTAGATGCAATACAATGGGCAAAAAAGGTTCAAGATTTAGGTGCCGGCGAAATTTTACTCACCAGCATGGACCGTGATGGAACAAGACTTGGCTATGATCTGGAACTTACACAGAGAGTTGCAGATGCTGTATGTATTCCTGTGATAGCATCAGGCGGTGTTGGTACATTAGAACATTTATATGAGGGTTTTGCTATTGGAAAAGCTGACGCGGTATTGGCTGCTTCTATTTTTCATTATCGCGAATATAGTATCAAAGAAGCCAAGGAATATCTTGCAAAACGCGGGATTCACATCCGTCCTGTTTAATTATCCTGAACTTAGGAGAAAATATAAAACACCAATAATTATACCAAATAATATAATAAGTATTGCCATCATTAGATAATTGGGCTTTGCTTCTTCTTCCTGCGGCTGAATTGTAGCAGCATATGCCGGGTCAAGCGCAACCTTGATATTTTCCTCTTCTTCATCTATGTCAACAACAATTCCTTTAGCAATGAGTCCATACACTTTATAGCCTTTTTGTGGAATATATTTCACATACGTTATGCGTGCAGGCACTGGTTTGAATGTTTCATTTTCATACGCCTTCAATGCCTGTGCAACTTTTACTGCTTGTGGGTTTGTATCAATAATTGATACCATTACTCTGTCGCCAGGAGATAATTTTGATATATGTTTCCCTTTTATGGGTGAGAGTATCAAAGCAGATTTAATTATAAGCTTTACACCATCTACTCCTACCTGAGGTGTATACTCTGCCTCGGATGGAACAACCTGTTCTTCAGCTTTTTTAGCTGGTTGCCCCTCTACTATTTCGCTTTTTAATTTGGGTATAGTAATTGAATGCAATTCCATAGCCAGTGATGAAATCGGCTGGTATAAAACCAATGTATCGACCCTTTTTAAAGCAAGTGTTTCCTGTATGAGTTTTCTGAAAAGATTATCAATAGCTATCTCATTTTTTGATTCAATATTGCGAGATAGCTCATTGAGCAGTATTACATCAAGGCTTTTAACAAGCTTATCACGAAATGTTTTTGCCAGTACCTGATCATAGTCACCCTTTTGCATCAACTCGGCTATCTCTTTTTCAAATATCACCCAGTCCCACTCAGGATTTATGTTTTGTAATGTATATGATGGTGATAAAATTAGGGTTAGCCCTGATATAACCTTATATATGTGGTTAAAAAACAGTAAAAAAGCCCCAAACATTGTTGAAGAAGCAAAACGCACTTTTATTGCATATAAATCATTATAGTTGCCAGCTACCATCTGGCGGGCTTTTTCCATATCGCCGTGAGTATAGTGCAGGGCAATATTAATCTTTCTGGTTTGTTCAGAAAGATTCTGATATGCTTTATCATTTTCCCCCATTGCTGGTGCTACCTCTCATAAGTGTTATTTTTTTACTTTTTCTGCAGCACTGCCTTAACACGTTCCAGAATAGTCCCCCGTTGAATGGGCTTTAATATAAAATCAGCAGCCCCCATTTTTAATAAATCTGCCAATACACCTTTCGTTGTCTCATCACTGATAAATACTATCTTTGCTTTTGGTTTCTTTTGGCTCAACTCATACATCAATGCATATCCATCTAGCTTAGGCATATCCAAGTCAGTTGTAATGAGGTCAAGGTCTGCTGCAAGCGAGTCGTATAATTTCAATGCTTCCGCCCCATTTGCGGCTGCAGCTATAACTTCATAACCTTCCGATTCCAAAATTTGAATTATTTGTTTACGGTGAAATTCCTTATCCTCTATTACCATTACTTTATAGGGTATGCCGTTGGGCTTTATGCCATCAGGTTTTTTAGGATTAATTGCAGGAAAATCATGTGGACTCTTCATGTACAGTCACCCCATATTTACAAACTAAATTATCTTGTAGAAAAAAGTTTTAAATTTTAATTAACTCATATGCAGAATCACCTGCACCAATAGATGATGCATAGTCAAAAAGATAATTCCATTGCACAGGATATAATGCGGTTATATTATCCTTGGATGCATCCTTACCAGCTATACGTGAACCAGGCAATGGCATGGCCTTATTAATAAGGTCAACAGAGGCTTTGTCAATGGCAACAGGATCACTAGATGCAAATATACCAATATTAGGCACAATTGGCATATCATTCCAATAACAGCAATCGCATTCTGGTGACACATTCATAATAAAATTGAAAAAAGCAACCTTATTTTTTTTAAGTTCTCTGAACGCTTTCACATACTCTGCAGTGCGTTCAAACAATGCAGAAGCATCCGTTTTCCACACAACGGGTATTGCATTATATACACATATTACAGTACATTCACCACACCCAAAACACTTATTGCTATCGATAAATGCTTTTTTATTTTCATCAAATGAAATTGCAAATGCAGGGCAACGCTTTATACAGGCACCACATGATGTGCATAATGCCTGTTTAACCTTTGGCTTTAAATCTGAATGTAATGACTGTTTCATTGCAGGTGGAGCACAACCCATTGCTATGTTTTTTATTGCTCCACCAAATCCATATAGCTCATGACCTTTTACATGGCTTACCACAATTATTGCATCAGCATCATGGATAGCCGAAGCTATCTTAACACTTGAATACCATTTGCCGCTAGCAGGAATCTCTCTAAAATCATTGCCCCGTAATCCATCAGCAATAATAATAGGTGCTCCACACGAAAAAAGGGTGAAACCATTCATCTCAGCATTCTTACAATGATCAATGGCATTACTTCGCGAACCACGATACAACGTATTGGTATCGGTAATAAACGGGTTTGCTTTCAGGTCTTTAACGCAATCTACAAAAGCTCGTATTATCGCTGGTGGTAAATATGCAACATTGCCATATTCACCAAAGTGAGTTTTAACTGCCACAAAATCTTTTTCATTGATTATGGAACGAACCTCTAATTTATTAAATAATTTTTTGATTTTGCTTATTATATTTTCACGGCTGCTCATTTGTAGATCTGCAAAATATACCTTTGCCATAAAAAACCTCATTATTATTTTTCAATAATTATTTCTAATGCTGATAATTTGTCAATAATAGTTTTTATTACATAAATTAATAGCTCTTTTAAACAATCACTCAAACAATTATAAGGAACGATAGTTACTGTAAAATAAAATCTTGACATAATGTATTAATTTTCTTGCAATATTTATAGTAACATGCATAGTTTTACCATACTGCCATCCAGGAGATATTTATTTGGAAGGAATACAACAAAAAGCTCAATACTTTTGCAAGCCCGCAAATTATAAAGAAGCACTCAAAATGGGCCAGGATGTATATATCCAATTTTCACTTATGACTCCTGAAATTGAGTCAGTAATTATACGAATGCTCAGTGTTTATCTTGCTCAGCTTGACTTGCTTTACTTAAAGGATATGTTCATCAATATTATTAAGGAACTGGTCAATAACGCCATTAAAGCCAACGCCAAAAGGCTGTATTTCAAACAGAAAAATTTAGATATTAATAAAACCGAAGATTACCGGACAGGAATGGAAACATTCAAAGAGGATGTATTTGTTGAAAACCCTGAATTTCTTGAACAGTTAGGGCAATCAAATTTCATTGTAAGAGTATTTTTCTCAATTACCGGGGATACACATAAAATACATGTTATTAATAATGTGCCAATTATTACTGAAGAAATGAACAAAATTAATGCCCGTGTAAAAAAAGCTTATACCTATTCTGATATTTCTGATGCATTCGATGATATCCTTGATGATTCAGAAGGTGCGGGATTGGGATTAATAATTGCCCTCATGCTTATGAAGAATGCAGGCTTCCCCCCTGAAGCTTTTTCTATCTCAACTAACGGAAAGGTTACCAGTGCTTCAATAAATATTGACGAAAGCTTCAGAAATATGGACCTGAAGGTAAAGATGGCTCAGGAAATAATCAATGAGGTTGAATCATTGCCTTCTTTTCCACAAAATATACTTGAAATTCAAAGATTATGCGCAAATCCGGAATCCACAATTAAAGCAATTGCTGACAGCATTAAGCGTGACCCCGGGCTTGTTACTGCAATATTAAAATTAGCAAATTCAGCAGGATATATAACATCAAAGCGGGTTGAAACAATAGAGGAAGCAGTGAAAATTATAGGGACTAAGGGTATAAATACATTACTTGTTGCCAGCGGAGTACAAAAAATACTGGATTCCCGATATAAGAAGTTTGAAACTATATGGACCAATTCATATAAAACTGCTTTTTATGCACAATTCATAGCAATGAAATATCGCAAAGAAAGGCTATCAGAATTTGCATACCTGGCTTCACTGTTGGCTGATATTGGCCTAATGGTTCTTCTTTCCATTAAACCTGATGATATACAAAAGATACGAGATATTGTTGGATTAAAACAGCTGGAAAATATTTCCTTACTTGAAGAGATATCTCTGGGAGTTAGTCACAGTACATTAGGTAGCATGATTTGTCAAAAGTGGAAATTTAATGATGCATTAGTCAAAGCTATAGAATTTCACCATAGGCCTCATTTATCCCCACCACAATATCGAGATTTAATTTATATTGTGTATTTAGCGTATGTTTTCAGCAGTATTGAATCAAAAAATTTCAGATTTGAAATTACTGATGAAGACTGTCTTGACTATTTTAAACTCAATAATAAACATGACTTTGAACAACTACACGAGTTGACAAAAGCAAAATACGAAGAATATATTCAAACAAATCAACAACCAGCTACATAACACTTATTATTTGATTAAGGAGCTTATATGTACTTTCAAGATCTAATTGCTAATCTTAACAGCTATTGGGCCAAACAGGGATGTATAATAGTCCAAGGATATGACCTTGAAGTTGGTGCAGGTACATTTAATCCCGCAACCTTTTTGCGCGTTTTAGGCCCTGAACCATGGAATGTTGCATATGTGGAGCCTTCACGCCGTCCAACTGATGGGCGCTATGGTGATAATCCAAACAGATTACAGCACTATTATCAATATCAAGTAATAATGAAACCATCACCCCTTGATATACAGGATTTATATCTCAACTCTTTGCGAAATTTAGGCATCAAATTAGAAGAGCATGATGTGCGTTTTGTTGAAGATGACTGGGAATCCCCCACACTTGGTGCTTCAGGATTGGGATGGGAAGTATGGCTTGATGGCATGGAAATTACTCAGTTTACCTATTTCCAGCAATGTGGTAGTATAGAACTTGACCCAATACCCGTTGAAATAACCTATGGCCTTGAACGTATATGCATGTATATTCAGGGAGTTGAGAGTGTTTTTGACATACAATGGAATGAATCATTGACATACCGCGATGTACATCACAGAAGTGAGTTTGAATTTTCACATTATAATTTCAATATTGCTGATATAGATTTACACTTTAAACTCTTTGATCTTTACGAAAAGGAATGTTGTAAAATTCTGGATTATGAGCCAGTACAGCTGGTTCTTCCTGCTTATGATTATGTACTAAAATGTTCCCATGTATTTAACATCCTGGATGCTCGAGGGGCTATCTCTGTAACTGAACGCGTTGGTTATATAGCTCGGGTCAGGAATCTTGCACGTCGTTGTGCCGAGCGATATATCGCCATACGCCAATCAATGGGTTTTCCGCTTTGTAAAAATGCGCAACCTGAGAAAGTTTAATGGATTACTTTGCTAATCTAAAAAAATATCTGAATTCTTATGATCAATTCATTATTTCCACTCATGAAAGTCCCGATCCAGATGGGTTGGGTGCAGAAATCGCCTTTAAAGAACTTCTATTTAAAATAGGGAAAAAGGCAATAATTATAAATTCTGACCCAACGCCTTCAAAATTTAATTTTATAGACCCCGATAACGAAATAATTATTTTCAATGAAAATTTAAACATAAATAATTTAAATGATTATGCTGTGTTTGTGTTGGATACCAATGACTTTGATAATATAGGGAAAACATATCAGTATATTAAAAACTACATTAAAGATGTATTTATTATTGACCATCATGAAGGTGGTCAAGATAAAATGGATGCAAATTTCATTAAAGTTGAAGCTTCATCAACCTCTGAAATAATCGGCAATATCCTGCAGCATTTTGGCATTATCCCATCATTCAAAGCAGCTCAGGCTCTTTACGCGGGTATAGTTTTTGATACAGGTTGTTTTAAATATCCAAAAACATCACCAGTTACATTTGTATTAGCAGCTCAATTACTGTCCTTGGGAGTCAGACCATATGAAATATATCAACGTATTTATGAAAACAACTCGCTTGAAGTGTTTAGATTAAGAGCTTTAATGCTTGCTTCAATGGAAGTCCATTTTGGAGGGAAACTCATACTGATGAAGCTAACTCCAGATATGATAAAAGAAACTAATGCTCCATTTTCCGAAGGCGAAGTAAATATAAATCTACCGTTAACTGTAGAAGGTGTTGTGGCAAGTGTTCTTGTAAAGCAGGACATTGGCGGCCCTGTAAAAGTGAGTATGCGCACCAAAGGAGATTTAGATGTTGCAGAAATAGCAATTGCAAATGGAGGTGGTGGCCATAAAAATGCTGCTGGGTACAAATCTGTATATGATTTTGAAACAACACGATTAAAAGTTTTAGAAGAGATGTCGCGCTTTTTTAAATAGAGCTGCAAAGTTTTCACTTTACAATTATCTAAAAGCTTATTCCATCATGCTTTCTTATAACAGGTCAACTATAGATTGTATTAATCCAGCAACTTCATGATCTTTTTGTAATAATCCATGAATTGGGTTGTTCTTTTTCACCTCAAAGATTACATGGATACTATCGCCTTCAAGGTATGCCGGGATTTCAACCTTTATACCAAACGCATTAAGCTTTTTCTTAACATTATCTATAACAGTCATATCCTTTGTGTATTCAGGATAACGAATTGAGTATATACAATTATACACATCTTCATCAGTAACACGCTCGTTAACAAGCAATGATCCTAAAACTTCTAGCAAAACTTTATCCTTACCATTTCTGTAAATATCTTCAATCATAACAATTATGGAATTAAAATAATTTACTCGTATCTGGCAAGAAGCAACAATTTGTTCTAAGATAGTGATAGAAGTTGGTGACAATCGTAACAACGGAACAACAAATTTTGGGGCGACAGCTCTTGCATCAATATAATCAATAATCACAGGTGGCATATTGATTATAAGCTGAATATTTTTTAATTCAATTAAAGAAGCAGGCAGCGACAGTTCCCTTGCAATTTCCACAACCTGTTTTTTATCAACATGAAAATAATCATATAGCAAATACAAACTTTTGATTTTACCAATGGTTCCCAATGCATTATGATATAATTTAACTCTGATAATTTTTAAAAAATCATCCAAATTGAATTTGGTAATAACCTTTGCTGGTACCTCTTGTATACCTGCATTCTGTGCAGCTTTGATCCTATTATGGCCATATATAATTTTGTATCTCACATCCTGGTTGCAAAGAATTACTGGCTCAATTATGCCGCATCGCATAACAGACCCAACCAGATCTTTAGGCAATGGCCTTGAAATTTTAAAATAATCATCACTATGAATTGCATTGAGTGGAATTAATTTCACCGGGGCATCATGGAAAACCATTATAAAAGCCCTCGCAATAATTTAGATATTTCATCTGGATATATAACTGTAACTTTTGATAGCTTCTTTAAACTTTCCTTTGCTGCCTGTGTAAGGTCAGCAGTGGTAATAAAAATACCCTGCTGTGCCTTCATATCATTAACTGCCTGAGCAAAATTTCGCAGTGTTATTTCACCAACATTAGTTTTAGTCCATCTCCTTACCCATACCAATACTTTTTCTTTTGTTTCAGGATTAATTGCTAAAAAATCAACACCATCGGCTTCACGGTATGTTTGTAATATCTGATCAACCTTAAAGCCCATTTTTGCTACAAGCCTGTTTGAAATAATTCTGAAATTCTCATTATCAAGCAAAATATATCTTTCCATTATATCATCAGAAGTAGTTATGGTCTTTCCATCATCATAACTTATTTTAGTAGTTACCACGATGTCCTTTAAATTATATTTTTTTGTATTTTTTAAACCACACATCTCCCATAATAATCCTTGTGGAAAAGCATCATCCATCCATGAAGTGATAGTTTCTGTGACAGATGTTACTTCCTCTTTTACAAATTTATCAATCTCCATTTCTTTACGCAATTGTGTGACTAAATATTGTATATTCCTATAGTTTCTATCCTTTCGGTAAAGCTCATTCCATGTATCATACGCCTGTGAAGTCTGCTCATTTTTCAAATACGCATATCCTAAATCATATAAAGCAAGAAGTTCTGCTTCATCATTTGCATTTTTCCTTGCAAGCTCAATTAAGTCCTGAAAAAGCTTTATCCCCTCGTCATGTCTTTTTAGTCGCATCAACATGAATGCCTGAAACCGTTTTGCCATATACAGCACATCAGGATCCTGAGCAGTATCAGCTATCCTAGAAATATACCCTAACGCCTGGCGATAATCCCGTTTTCTATTACATGCAAAGGCTGCTGCTATCTGAGCAATTTCTGATTGTGGTTTTATCTGTAAGGCTAATTTAAAATTATCAATAGCATCCTGTATTCGCATGTTTTGATAATAACAGATGCCAGCACCAAAAAGGATTTCATAATTATCATTTTTCAGTTTCAATAACCTATCAAAATATCGCTGTGCTATGTCAAACTCCTCCTGACCAAGTGAAATGAAAGCAATATGATATAAAGATTCAATATCAGCAGGATAATTTTTAATAATATCCATGTATGTCTGAAAAGCTTTTTCAACTTCATCGCGCATATAGTAAGATTTTGCTAATTTCTTCTGTACACTAAGCTGATCCACCTCATAATTAAATTTTCCAATTTCAAGAATTTTCTCATAGTGGATTACTGCCTGATCAATTTCACCAATAGATAAATACAGGTCGGCTAACCGGTAATGAACAACAAAATCATCTGGATATTCATCTATTACTTTTTTATATTCACGTATTGCGTCAATGAACTGATTCTGTGCAACAAGTTGCTGTGCTTTATACAATGGGCTAAATTTTGGACGTACATATACCAAGTAATAAAGAAAAGCACTTATAATAAACATTGAAATCAGGATATATGTAATCATCTTTTTTGTACCATATTACTCAATGTAAAAAGTCAACATATACTATATTATCGTGATAATCAGAGCTATCGTTTAAATCTAAGTTCCAAAGGCCAGCCATTAATGCACCACGATCGTTCTGTTTCATATTTAACTATGAAATCATCAGATTTTTTTATTTTTGCTTTAAATGGGAGATTTATTAAAATATCATGGGGAATAAAACGGGGGATATCTGTAAACTGAATAACAAATTCATTTGAAGTTGAACTAGTAACAAAACTTATAGTCCCAAACCGGGAGGGAGCATTTGATATAACTATCGCAGACTCGCTAAACCACTCTTGTACCGGAACAGGGAATAATTCAAGCCGTTCAGGATAGTCAATAAAACATAGATTGCGAATTGCTTGAAATAACAATGATACAGCTATTATGGATACGGGTTCTTTAACAATTGCATGCCCACTTACTGGATCTAAAAAATGGGGCAGAAATTTTCGCTTTTTGCATAGTGTAATAATAGCGTAAATTATATCAACTGCTCTTGCGTCATGACCATAGAGCATGCTATTTGCCAAGCTTAGCGAACTAATAACATCTATGCCACTTATAATGGTATCATACAAAGGCAAACCCTTCCCTGCCAGTATTATATCATCTATAATTTTTTGCGTTGTATACTTCATTATTATATGAGCCATAAACGGATAAAAAAAAGAAGCATACTTTAAAATCCTGTTATTAAAAATATTTATGCTATTTGAAAACTCCAGGTTTTCTTTAAAAGAGATCTTTTGTTTGCGCAATGGCTTGCCCTGTTTTGGCACCCATTCAATTAATTTTTCTTCTTCCGCACTCGTATCCTTTGCAATATGGAATAAAACATTCAATACTGTCTTTTCTAGTTTATTAGCCTGTTCTAAAAATTTTGTTTCATCACCAAACAATCCTAATGATCGGGACATGAATGCAAGATTTTCAAGACCTGAAATTACTACGGGAATAAACCATGCATGGTTTATTGTCATTTCATTGAAATTATCCAATAAAATATATTGTCTGATATTTTTTAATTCCCTGCAAAATTCCACTAAAGCGTACGCATACTGTTTACACACAGGATAGTGCTTCTGTAAAAATTCTGAATCCTTATAAATTCTGTAATAATCACCTATAATATTACTTAAATATGCTGCAGATACTACACTATCAAAATCATCTTTCATTTTTATATTTTTTAATAAATAATTAATAATCGATAGTGACTGTTGAGGATACCCCATCCTGTTTAGTGCCATAATTGCAAAATAATAATTTGAAAAATCCTGTTTCTTGGCTTTGTCCAATAGTTCAAAATTAGCGGCTTCTACAAGAGTTGAAAATTTACAAAAGTTCACCCATTCATTAATTATATTCTTTCCTAAATTGATACCTACACCCTCCTGCATTCTGAGGTTGATATAGCTAGTATATTCATTTATTGATTTTTTGGTATCAAATTTTGGAACGGAAATTTTTGAGTTTTTGTTAACTGCAACGCGTACAGGTATTTCAAATTCCTTACCACTCACCTCATACGCAAATGCCATTGTGGCCATGCTTTCACTACTGGTAACTTTATATTTATTATCTTTTCTTTTGAAATCGATATCTCCAGAAATTTCATCACCAGTTAAAATAATATCCGGTTTAACTAACAAATTACAATGGTATTCATTATTAATACGAATAAAATTGTTTTTGCCATATTCTACTGAATACAGTCCCGATAATGTTTCAGTAGTATAGGGTCTAATAGCAACAACAAAGAATGCTTTGTTCTTCTTTTTGCACTGTACATTATTAACCACAACAGCTTCATCAATATTAGTATGGGTAATATAAAGCGATTGCCTATAAATGAAATCAGGATGATTATACACAGTTTTTATTATACCATTATCAATATCCTGAAAAATATATGTATCATCATGGAAGCGAACAAATATATCATCTATATACATCCAGAATTCCAACGACCATGAAGCCCAAGCGGGTTGGACCATTCCAGAAGGATCTATTCGTATTGAACCACTGCTTAGAAAACTATTAATTGTGTACCATGTTCTGCAATGATTATTATAAAGGAAAAAAGGAAGTGATTGTATTCTTTCATTTACGGTGTTAACATAGCGGGAAATCCAGTAAGGCCATGCAAAATAATTATACTTTTGATAGATTGTAAAATTTCTAATACCTTCAGATAATTCTGAAGGTATAGGCAGTGAGGTATATTCTGAATTTACTGATGAATATATATACGAATTTCTTTCAAGCCCCTCAGGCTTAATAAAAGGTGAAAGCATAACTATTATTTAAAAGAAGCAATAGCTTCATCTTCGGTATCATAAATTTCAAACATGTCCATAAGTTCAACAACTTCAAAAATCTTTTTTACAGCACTATTCATATTGCACAATTTTAATTTCCGGTTTGATTCTTTTAATATCCTCATAGTAGAAACAAAAATTCTTAAACCGCTGCTGCTCATATACTCAACGCCCGAAAGGTTCAACAATAAATGAGCGTTGGGCTCATCTTTGATTAATTTATTTATTTCTTTCTCAATATCAGCTGACAAATGTACATCTAAACGCCCCTGTAAATATACTACAACAACATTACCCACTTTTTTTGTTTGTAGATTCATTATATCCTCCTGAAAATAAATTAATTATCAACTAATTAATAATTTTTAAAACATGTAACTAAAAATACTCTTATTCTCATGTTCTATTATCCTGCACTATTGATAATTAAAAAGCAAGCAATTAATAATTAACTATTCCTTGCCCATTTTTGTCTGCTTTCGTGTTATCATTAAACCAAAACCCACAGATAAGAATATTATCACAAATAGTATACCACATATTGTCATAATATGATGTTCATACTCAATGCCATTTATAAGAAGAACTGGTGCCGAAACTAATGGGAACACAATACCATTATAATAAATCATCCCTCGATATTTTAAAGGATCAAATAAAGGCATAATCATACTTAATCCAGCAACTGCCAAAAACAGTGCAAATACACGTGAGAAATGATATAGTGGGGAAGTGAAAGTGTCATATTTTATTAAATTATACCAATCTGGGTTAACTTCAATTCCAAAAACATTTGCAAATAATATAGGGCTGAATCCATAAAATATGCCAATAATAATATATATAACTCCAGTAAATAAAACACCACATTGTAATATGTTTGTAGCTTTTGACCTCATTTACCCCCCCGTTACTTTTTGTATGATATCATCAAAACTTTTTAGATTATTAAATGACTTCTCAATAAGGTCATTAATTGATACCACCTCCGGTATTTGTAAAGGAAATTCTTTATGACAAACTGAACCATTATCGCAAGCATATAAATTATAATGTGGAAGAAAATCAAGAAATTTTCTAAAAATACCTAATACCTTGCTTTTTGAAGAAATTGGATTTACTATGGTATCCAACCTTATATACGATATATGCTGAATATGGGTTCTCAATAGATTTTCAGGAATCACAGGATATAATGGGAACGAAGAATAACATTCTTCATCCCTGATAGTTACACCTTCAAACATTGGTTGAAAAGCAATTGAGGCAGCAGCAATATCGCATACTTCCCCTGTGGAAAACATCCTTACTCCAGCACCAGAGATAAGTGTTGTATATGGAACACTGCTGTAATATTCAAGTCTCCCTGTATTACACACTGATGACGAAAACGACCTCAAAGGATCATTTTTAAATAGATATTTATCAGGGAAAGCAACATCAAGCAGTGAATGCAGTTTATCATCAGAAAAATAGTGTAAAAGTAACTTTTTATATTCCTTCAAAGAATTTGTATGCAGGTATGCAATCAATACTGCATATGGAATCCCAGTAGTATACAATATATCAGGCATATTACTGCTATTCCTCATCGATTCAAAAAGACCTGCATAGTAGAGCGTTTCATACATTCCTGACGCAAGAACCATAGCTTTTTTATCAGATAGAATTTCGCGAAAAATAGTATTGTTTTGCAAATCACTTCGCAGGATTGCCTGATACATCGTTTCGGCTGATCCAACAGATATTGTATCAAAATCTTTAATAGAATTATTAATTTTTACTGTCCTGTCAAAATGTTTGTTAACAACATAAATTACCTGTTGTCCCTGAGTTAACAGAGAATCATTTATGGCAGTAATCTTTAGTATGGATTTTGCATTAATTATTTCAATTACAATATCTGAATTATACAATATTATATCTCTGAGGGGTATATCAATGTTTGAGCAATCAATAATAATAAATGAATATTCAAAAGATAAATAAAATAAAAGGGGATTGATAATCTCTGGATTTATTCTAACCTTTGATCCGTAAGCCACGTTAAGAATGTCTAATGTTTCGGACACTTTTTCAATTCTTTGCTCTATAAATTTTTGTCCAGTCACTTCATCAGGATTTTTTTGAGATAAAGGCGGCAATAACTTTTTGCCACACATATCAAACACTGAAATGCCATCATAGGAAGCATCAAGCAAGATTGTTTTTCTATTAAAAGAGGATGCTGCTGCGGTTGCCACTGATACAGTTGTCTTTCCACAATGTTTTTCGGTACTGAAAATAGTAATAATTTGAGATTTATTTTTATATAAATTTTTCCCTGCGTCTGTTAAGGGAAAACGGTAAAAATCAGCTATCTTTAAATAACCGCGCAAAGCTTTGAAGTTGTTTCCCATAAACTGATACAAGTCTGTATCTTTTAATTCATATACCACCGAATCAGTTAATGACCTTACAATCCCAGAGCCCTTTTCGCAAAAGGGTAATTCGCCAAAAAAAGATTGTGTTGTCAAATAAATAGAATCATGTTTTTGAATATCAAAAATGCCTTTGTTGATAATATAAAGGGAATGCGAATCACTGTTGACAATACCCCCTTTTGGTATAGAAATTGGTTTTGCTAATTTGAGTAGCTGGGACAATTCATTATCCATGAGATGTTTGAATAATGGAACCTGCCTCAGTTTAACAATTTCTTTATGTACCATATAATTATGTTTGCTTTAGCAACCGTAAAAGATCACTTTTCCCGTAAAGTTCTATTGGCCGGGTATTTGAAAAATCAACTGCACTCTGGGTAAACTCTCCTGCGGTAATAATAATTACGCGAGTAGCATTTTTTTCTTTTAATTTTTCATGGAGCTTTCGCAACAATTGATCATTCACTACATCAGTTGTGCGTAATATCCTAACTATTTTATTGGTTCTGCGGGTATTTCGCCACTTGCCTTCAGTATCAGTTGCAATTATTTCTATTTCAGTATCACTAATTATATCAACATCCATCACCGTCAATCCCATGGATTCCACTATTTTGCGGCAGGTATGCTCAAATTGTGCTAATCCGGCAATCATGAAGTCCTTTATACGGTCATCCTGCCTAAACTCAGCATACGATTTTAGTTTTTCCTGTACATCTCTGAAGTTGGGATTAATAGCAGCAATTTTCTCCCAGTTTGAAATTGCAGAATGAAGGTCTCGCATTTTTTCCTGGGCTTCAGCTAAAAAATATCGCAAATTTAATTCAGTATCACTGCCTCTTTTGGCAAATTTAAGACCTCGTTCAAATTCTACTACAGCTTTTGGAAGCTGTTCACGCTCTAAAAAGCATGTGCCTTTTGCCAAAAAACATTTTACTTTAATATCATCACTCTTCTGAGCTGTCTCAAATTCTTTAATAGCCCATTCATAATCACCCAATTGCCGCAATACTAGACCTAAAAAATAATGTGATTTATAATCATTGGGATCAATTTTTATAGCTTCGATGAATGCCTGTTTTGCATCTGCATAATTTTGCATTCGGTAATAAACCTGTCCCAGATAATAATACGAGGGACCATGCTTACTATAATTTGATATACTCTTTTTCAAATAGGGTGCTGCTTTCTCCAACTGGCCTGCATTAAAATATATAATTCCAAGCTCATAGAATGGCTCATAGTTTGCAGGATCCAACTGGGTCAATAGTAAGTATTCTTTCCTTGCTTCCTCAATTGCATTTCGTGCTTTGTAGATACTAGCCAAGCGTTTGCGTATCTCTATTTCATTTACTTTATCATCAAATTTGGATATTTTTAAAACTTGCCGGTATTCAAGGATAGCATACTGTATGTTATTTTCCTTTTCATACGCCAGAGCTAAAAGATAATGTGCATAGTGGTTGCGGTCATCTTTTTCTATAATGTCATTGAGCTTGCGTATTGCAATTTTGGTTTGACCTGATTCAATAAGCTGTTGTATTTCTTCTAACTTACGGGGGAAAATATAAATATTGGCCAGATAAAGAATAAAGACAACAAGAATTATAACAAATAAAAATATTATTGCATATGTTACCAGCATATCCTAACAACCTGTAGCCTTTCTTCTTTTATCCATTAGTGTCAAGAATTGCATTTTTGAGCTCTGAGCTTTTTATTTTCCTCTTCAAGCTGTTTTATCTTTTCAAATGCCTGCATCAATTCCATTCTGCTTAGCTGGGACGCATTTTCCCTGGCCTGCGCCGTTTCGGTTGCAAGTTTTAACTCAGACCGAGAATATTCCACAATGTTTTCATACATCGCAATAATTTGATATGCGTTCGATAGTTCCTGTTCATTAAGCTTCAGGACATTTTCGTATGTCTGGATAATTTTCCTCAATTCTTCTACTTCTTTAGATAGATTGACATTTTCTTCCTTCAGTTTTTCAATTTCGAATGACATAGGGTACCCTCAGTATAGAATATCCTTAAAGTAACATATACTATTATAGTAGCATAATGATAATCATTTTGGCAAGAATAAATCCAAAGTTATAATAAAATTTCAGTTAATATTCGTAAAAACAAAGTATCAATAATAGTTTATATATCCAATGCGATTAAAATAAAAGATGTACACAATAAACATTATTTTGTACACAAACTCTCATTATGGAATATAATGCAATAAAATTTATTATGTATAATGCCAAAAAATATTGACAAAATTTTGTGATTGATTACTACGACCACAAGCATTGTCATTACACCCATGCAATGGGGGCGTAGCTCAGTTGGGAGAGCGCTTGAATGGCATTCAAGAGGTCAGGGGTTCGACTCCCCTCGTCTCCAAAATGATTATCCAATAACATGCACTAATAATCCGTCCCTCAGTTTAGGCTCAAACCATGTCGATTTGGGGGGCATAATTTCCCCTTTATCCGATACAGCCATAAGATCGCTTATTGAAGTTGGGTACAAAGAAAAACCAATACTGAACTTACCGCTATCAACTAACTGAATAATCTCATTAACTGCATCAGTACCCCCTACAAAATCAATACGTTTATCCTTCCGTGGATCATTGATACCCAACAGGGGAGCTAAAATCATATTTTGTAATAGTGCAACATCCAATCTATCAACATCATTGACAGGCAATTCTTTTTCATAACGGAGAACAAACCACTGTTTATGATAATACATTTTGATTTCATGAGGTTTTGACACAACACCGTTATCAGATTTTTCTATTGAAAAATTCTGTGCTAGTGCACTCATAAATGATGTAAAATCATGAGTATATAAATCCTTGATGACGCGATTATACGGTAATATTTGCAATTCTGAATGAGGGAAGATTGTTGCAACAAAATAATTGAATGGTTCGTTACCGTCATAGCCGCTTTTTCTACGTTCCATGCCTACCCTCACAGCTGATGCTGCACGGTGATGTCCATCAGCAATGTAGAGCACCTGCGGCTGCATTGCATCCTTTATCATTGAAAGCAATCTCTTGTCGTCAATTCTTTGAACAGTATGCCGCACTCCATCACTGGCAATAAAATCGTAAAGAAGAGGTGAATGGAGAGCTTGCTTCATCAAAGTGCGCAGATCATCATTATTTTTATAAAACAAATATACAAGACCCGTCTGTGCTCCAACAACCTGTATGTGGTTCATACGGTCGATTTCTTTATCTTCACGGGTTAACTCATGCTTTTTTACTACGCCATTTACATAATCATCAATTGAAACTACTGCTACTATTCCTGTCTGTTTATGATTACCCATGCTTAATGTATACAGATACATGTATGCGCCATCATCATACGCAAGTATCCCATCAATAATAAACTTTTGTAAATTTTGTTTCCCTTTTTGGTATACTTCGTCAGTATAAGTATCATGCACTAACGGTAAATCTACTTCGGGCCTTGTAACATGAAAAAAGCTTAAGGGATTAGCATCTGCTAATGCTTTTGCTTCTTCTGTTGTAACCACATCATACGGAAGCTCAGCTACTTTTGACACATAATCTTTTGCAGGGCGTAATGCAATAAACTCTTTAATGATTGCCATTTATATTTCCTTTTAAAGCGATAGCTCTTCGCCATGAATTGTTATAAGCTTTTCAATCCTGAATCGCTTAGTTCCAGCTGGTATCTGTACTGTTACCTCATCACCAACTGTTTTTTTGTGCAATGCCCTTCCAATTGGCGATGAAAGCGAAATTTTACCCGCTGATGCATCAACCTCATTTGGTGTGACAATGGTAAACTCAACTACCTCATCAGTATCTAAGTTGCGTACTGTAACCTGTGAGCCAAATTCTACCTTACCCTGCTCTATAGATGTGATATCAATGCTCTCCATCAGGCTTAGCTGCTTGCTTAAATATGCAATGCGTGCCTGTACAAACGACTGTCGTTCACGTGCTGCATGGTATTCAGCATTCTCTTTAAGGTCGCCTTTTGCACGTGCCTCGGCAATGCGTTGAGGCAATTCAACTTTCATTTCGTACTGAAGCCTGTCTATCTCTTCTTTTATTTGTTTCTTCTTATCTTCAATGTTAACTGGCATACTACTAACTCTCCTATAAAAATAAAATTTCTATAATGTTATCCAGGGACAACCTGGTATCATTTCAAACTTTATTTGCAATCCCAATAATAACTTTGATTCTGAATCTATCTACTCAATAAATTCAGAACACAACTCACAGTAACTATCGTTAACCTTTTAAAAACTACGATGATATGTAATACTATGTATTGTTTGTCCACAATTTTTTACAACAACTTTTCCACCTTTACCATTGTTGGGGCAAATTGTTTACGCCGAACAATATATTTTGATGCAACTCGCATAATTACAAATGAAATTGCCAAAAATAGCATCCCTGTTACTATACCCAGGATATCCCTATCAACTGGCATTGGTAAAGGTACCACTATACCAAGTACTATCCCAGCAATAAGAAACACTATAGGAATACCATACAGTACAACTGATGATAGTACAATTCCTTTTGAAGGTAATTCAAAAATTACCCTGTCACCTGAGGAAGCACCTAATGTATTTTCTATCCAGAGCTGTCGCCCTTTTGACTGACGCATAGTACAACCATGATTACTGCATGAAGAGCAGAAAGAAACTGCATCAGCTTCAACAAGGACATAATTGTCTTTCACTTGTGTAACTATACCACATTCAGTTTCCACGGATAATCTCCGGGTATATCCCTTAATTTTACTTACAATTGCAGTGAGGTACTCTGCAATAGTGCATGTTAATTATAATACTTTATAATAGAAATTTTTCAATAAATATTATAGCTGTGCTCTTACCCCAGCAAACACATAGTACTTTTTAAAATTTTCATCGGCATTCCATGCACAACCAAAATTAATCATCGTAGTTGTATATACAACATCAGCAGAAACTCCATAGCTTGAGGTTCCATCCCATTTATTATATTCTGTTTTGTACATTCCCGAAGAAGCAAATAATTCAACAAAAATAAATTCGTACACTACTTCATACATTAATTTTACAGTAGCAATGTGACGTGAATGTGTAGTGGTATATCGCCTGGGATACCCTGAAAGGTAACTATCGAACACATATTCTGAATATACCCTGTTGCGTAAATTAGTATAAAAGCTATACCCAGTTGGAATAATATACAGACGGCTTGTAAGTGGCAATGGCATATACATCAAAATTCGTGATGTTATATTATATGTACCCGATGATACACCAGCAAACAGCGATATGTTTACATTTTTATTTTTTTTTGTTATTGATCGGCTATCAGTTGCCCTGATGCGCAGTTCCACACCTGTAGTGGTATATGCAGTGTGAAGTGGTGGTGCCAATGGGTTATCATCATACCCTGATACCCTGAGATATGATACCGCTGCATATATAAAAGCTGAAATATCAAAGGCACCCATTGTAGAAAATTTGCCACAACCCATATAAGGCTTAATTGCTAGTAAGGTAAAATCAGAGGCATAGCGCTCCCATACTGCATATTCCGCTGACACATCACTACCTGCATGGTATCCATATTTCCCCATAAAATGCATATAGTCTACCATTACTTTCTTTACAGTCACCCTTTCTTCATTGAAACCAACCTGGCCCTGTGCGGTAGCAATTGCCTTATACAACGGAGCTGATAGCATGAGAGAGGGTGTTACCCCATAGATGGGAAGTGTTGCTATCTCAAACGAATACACAAGGGTCATTGCCCTGACCCTTACAATAAGCTTTACATCATCCCCTTCATTATAGTTGACTACGTCAACCGAGACTGAATCCAGCATATATTTTTCTTTTAGCTGTAGCAGATATTGGTAGACTGTATTTTTATTATATATAGTTCCTTTTAACTGGTTCAAATCATCAACGATACTTTCTTTGACATCAGCATGTGCAATAATCTGTATGTCAAAAATATATGACTGAACAACATGTAGTACACACTTATCACCTGCAAGCTCATATCGGTGGACGTAGCTTGTAGTGTATCCCAAAGCATGGAGTTTATTGGTAAGAGCTATCGCCACTGCTTTTGCCTGTTCATGGGATACTACAGTGCCATTTTCAATATCACTGATATCAATGGGGATAGTTAAGCCTGTTACAATAACTTTTGCAGTGCATACAGTGGAATAAAAAATAACAACTATCAAAAACAATAATTGCTTCACTGCATCCTCACATTTGTTTAACCTTGACCCCTTTTGGTAATTGCAGGTTGAAAATATCAGGGGCAAATTTTACATTAAGCTGTACATTGTAATAACGGGTAACATTGCGAGTTATTCCATTGTAAGTTCGTGCTGTCACTTCAACAGTGGTAGGAAACCATATATTGTGTATGTATATATAATCTTCATAGACCTCCTGCATTATTTCCACACCCTGTGCAGTACGTGTGATTTTCTTTACAGGATATCCATTTTGTTTGTCAATAACAAGCTCTATTTTTGTTGCTGTGGTGCTATCGTGTAAAATATACCGGTATGCTCTGTTAAAAAATCCATAATAGGTATTTTCCTTGCGTGTGATAATGATCCTATCTTTAAGATAATCAAATTGCATAAATGGGTGGGTTACTGGTGCGTTGATGTTTTTCATAGTCCATAATTCTTTTGTATCGGGATAGTACCACTGAAGATTGCCTTCTTTAACAATTACAATCTGTGCAAAAGGCTTACTGTAATCAATGCGCATATACTGCTTGTATGCCCTGTATCTGCCTTCGTAGCGCTCTGTTGGTTTTCCTGTTTCGGCAATTACCTGGACAATAGCAGCATCAATACTTTCTACGGCAAAATTGTTTAAAATTGTATCCAGTTCATTTCCAAAGGATTGGATAGAAAATAATAGACATATACCATAAACGAGATATTTCATAGAATGTATCACTTGTATAATTTGTTGTTGCATAATTTTGTTGCTCTGACACTGTAGAGTATACCATTACTCTTGTCAAGGTAAACCTATGAGGATAACAATAGCAACATGTATACTTCTACTATTGCAAAGTGTCTTATTTGCCGGGATAAATGACAGTGCTCAACCGTTGCAGTACCCAGCTGACGTTGTTTCTACTGAACAACCTTATTTTATATGGTGTGATATATATAATACCGCACAAAAACCTTTTGTTGTTACCTTACGCATAAGTAATGTAAAGGGTCAGAGCACTGAATATACC
>JAOAIH010000008.1 GCA_026414805.1 Spirochaetota bacterium
AAAAATTTAAAAAAAAATTGAGGATTTTTTTAAGAAAGTACCTTTTGAATGGGGTCAGAGCAATATAACAATGGTGTCAGAGTAAAAAACTTATGGTGCAGTGTTTCAAGCTTATGATAATAGTTATAATCGCAGGGTATTATTTTAGGGTCAGAGCAAAAGGAGTTTCAGATATTGGGAAATCTTTCAAGTTTATTACTAGTAACTATCGCTCAATTTTAAATATAAACACTGATAAACATTGAAGCACATATCATAATCAAATTAACATATTTGCATTTTTTTACCTCCACCTTATAGATAGAATATAAAAAAATGAATACAAAAAGCTTGACAAATAATGGCACAAAGGTTAATGGTTATTCATTCATTATATATTTATAGTTCAGAGGAGGCATTATGGGTGTCAGAGCAATTAAAAAAGTCACGGTTATAGGTGCAGGTGCCATGGGCAATGGTATAGCAGAAATTCATATTTTGAATGGATTTACCGTAACCATGGTAGATATTAAAGAAGAAGTATTACAAAAGGCTATCGACAAAATAAAAACAAATATTGCTTTTCTTGTTAATAAAGAAAAAATAACTCAGCAGGCCATGGATGAAGCCTTGTCGCGGCTTTCTATATCTACTGATATTGCAGCATCGGTACATAATGCAGATTGTATTATAGAAGCAGTGCCAGAGGTAATGGATTTGAAGAAAAATATATTTAAAACTGTATCAGATGCAGCACCTAAGGATGCAATTATAGCAAGCAATACTTCATCCCTGAGTATCAGTGAACTGGCTGAAGTGGTGTCAGAGCCCTCACGTTTTGCAGGTTTTCACTTTTTTAACCCTGTGAACCGCATGCGTCTAGTTGAAGTAATTTATGGCCAAAAAACCTCTGATGACACTATTGAAGCATTGATGGAGCTGGGAACAAAATTGGGAAAGGTTGCCATCAAAGTATTGCGTGACCGGCCAGGTTTCATTGTGAACAGAATTAATGCTCCGCTCCAACCTTTATGGAGCGCAATTTTGGATGAAGGGAAAATATCACCTGCAAGCATTGATACTGTAATGAAGAATCATGGCGCAAAAATGGGACCTTTTGAACTTATGGATTTTGTGGGACTGGATGTTATTTATAATGTGATGCAGTATTATAAAACCACTCTTTCACCTGAATGGGAACCCGGCAGGTTCATTAAAGATTGTATAAAGAAAAATGAATTGGGCATGAAAACAGGCAAAGGTATATACGTATGGCAGGGTGGCAAAGCAATTATAGATACATCAACTGTTACAGATTATATATTGCCAATTGATCCATTAGCAATCCAGCTTAATGAGTCGGTACGTGTATTAAAAGAAAAAGTGGCTGCCAGTGCTGAAGATATTGATAAAGGTCAGGAAGCAGGTATGAATCAGCCTGGACCTTTTAAAACAGCTATGAATGTTGATCATACGCTCCTAGCACAGCGATTACAATGGCTTAGTGACACATATAATTTGAGTTATATCAAACCCGAACCTGAAATTCTTGATGGAAGTTTTAGATCATTTTTGAAATGAACGCATGTTGAAACAAGTGTACCCAAACACTTTTATCTGGAGGAAGAATATGGACGTGCACAATTTTATTGTAACTGAGGTGAAGAATTCTATAGCGTATGTGTTTATTAACAGAACAGAAGTTATGAATGCACTCAACAGGGCATTATTAAACCAATTAGGAGATAGGATCGATGCTGTATGTAGTGATAGTGGGGTCAGAGCACTCATTATTGCTGGCAAAGGAGATCACTTTGCAGCAGGTGCGGACATTGTTGAAATGTCAAATCAGACGCCACATGAGGCATTAGCCTTTAGTTTTAACGATGTGTATAATCGGATTGAACAATTGCATATACCAACCTGTGCTGCAATAAGGGGATATGCGCTAGGAGGTGGGTTGGAGCTGGCGCTTGCATGTGATTTCAGAGTATGCCACACGTCTGCCCAGTTAGGACTTCCTGAAATAAAATTAGGCATTATTCCCGGTGCAGGTGGCACCCAGCGTTTGCCTCGCCTCATTGGATTGAGCCGCGCAAAAGAAATGATTTATAGCGGAGAGTTTATCACAGCCCAAAAGGCATATCAATGGGGTTTGTGCGATAGAGTAACTGATAATGATCCTATTGAAGAAGCTACAAACTTTTTACAATCTATTATCAAACGTCCTGTATTAGCATTACAGGCAGCTAAAAAAGCAATTATGTTTGGTGCCGATAGCTCCTTGCAAAAGGGCTTAGAGTTTGAGGCATTATCGTTTGGAGTATTGTTTTCAACTTATGACCAGAAAGAAGGCATGAATGCATTCATCGAAAAACGGAAACCTAACTTTAAAGGATATTAGAAGAGGAGGTTGTTTATGGAAAATAATGATGTTGTGATAGTTTCTGCATGCAGGTTAGCAATTGGCAAGTTTGGTGGAATGTATGCCACTATGAGTGCATTGGATTTAACAATTCCAGTAATGAAAGAACTTGTTGCACGTGCAAAAATAGATCCTGAGATAATTGATGATTGTATCTGGGGATGTAATTATCAAAAAACAAATGGCGAGAATAATCTTGCGCGTGTTGCTTTAGTAAAAGCTGGTCTTCCCATTACAGTGCCTGGTATAACTGTTCATAGAAACTGCACGTCATCTATGTCATCGGTACAATTGGGCTATTATCAGATAAAATCGGGTGAAGCAGATTGTATTGTAGCAGGTGGGACAGATAGCATGAGCAATGCACAGTACACAGTTGATAAGATGCGATATGGCACCCGCATAGGCCATACCGAAATTCGTGATTCAATGTGGGATTCACTTACAAACTTGGGTATAGGTCCTGCTATGGGTATAACTGCTGAAAATTTAGCAGCAAAGTACGCAATATCACGTAAAGAGCAGGATGAATTAGCATTGCTATCGCATAGAAGAGCCATTGCAGCAATTGACAGTGGATATTTTAAGGATGAGATAGTTCCTATTGAAGTTAAAATACAAAAAGATACAATCGTTGCACAGACTGATGAGCATCCTCGGCGTGATGTAACAATAGAAAAGCTATCAGCATTAAAACCAGCATTTAAAGAAGACGGTACTGTCACGGCAGGGAATGCATCAGGTATAAATGATGGTGCAGCTGGAGTGATTCTCATGTCAGCAAAGAAAGCAAAAGAATTGAAAGTGCCAATATTGGGTAGAATTATATCAACTGCAACTGCGGGTGTTGACCCGGATATTATGGGTATTGGGCCAGTACCAGCAAGCAGGAAGGCACTGGCAAAAGCAGGGTTATCATTAAAAGATATACACCTGGTTGAACTTAATGAAGCATTTGCTGCACAGTATTTGGCATGTGAAAAAGAATTAGGCCTTAACAGAGATATCACTAATGTAAATGGCAGCGGCATCTCATTGGGGCATCCAGTTGGCGCTACAGGTGTACGGCTTATTGTAACACTGGTACACGAAATGAAGCGAAGAAAAGTAAAATATGGCCTTGCCACATTATGTGCAGGAGGAGGTATGGGTACTGCTGTAATCATTGAGAACATATAACATAAAAGGGGGATCGGAATGCGCCCAAATCTTTTAGTGGATTCACGTGATGTAAGATTTATATTATTTGAAATGTTTGATATTTTACAACTTTCAAAGTTTGATATATATAAAGATTTTGATAGGGATACGTATGAGTCAGTTCTGGATTTAGCTGAAACTATTGCGATGGAAGAGATATATCCCGCAAATACTATTGCAGATAAAGAAGGAATAAAATTTGATCCGGATACTCACACTGTTGTGGTGCCACAAGTTTTTAAAAAAGCGATGCATGCATTTAATGAAGCGGGATTTACAGGTATAGCACAACCAATATCAAGTGGTGGAATGGGGATGCCCGAACTTATGTACCGCATGGCACTGGAGTATTTTTTGGCAGCAAGTATTTCATTTACTATTTATATAACGTTGTCAAATGGTGCCACTAATCTTGTTCGCATTTTTGGCAATGAAGAACAAAAGCGCCTGTATTTGGGAAATATGGTAAGCGGTAAATGGGGCGGCACAATGTGTTTGACTGAACCGCAGGCGGGCTCAGATGTTGGAGCTATAAAAACAAAAGCATATCGACAAAGTGATGGTACCTATTCAATTAAGGGACAAAAGATATTCATATCTTCGGGGGAGAATGACCTGTACGAGAATATTATTCATATGGTATTGGCACGAATTGACGGTGACCCTGATGGTACCAAAGGTTTGTCCTTATTCCTTGTTCCTAAAATACTGGTCAATTCTGATGGAACTTTAGGAAAGCGAAACGATGTCATATGCACAGGTGTTGAACATAAAATGGGTATTAAAGCTTCCGCAACCTGTACATTGAGTTTTGGGGATAATGATTGCTGTGTTGGATACCTGTTGGGGAATGAACGCGATGGCATCAAGAATATGTTTCACATGATGAACGAAGCTCGCCTTGACGTGGGGCTGGAAGGATTGGGTGTTTCAAGTGCAGCGTATATGCATGCTGTGCAGTATGCAAAGTTGCGAGTACAAGGCAAGACTATTTCTAAAAGTGAGCCAACAATCATAGGGCATCCAGATGTAAAGAGAATGCTTTTGTGGATGAAATCACATGTGGAAGCTATGCGAATGCTTGTTGCTCTTACTGCATTTAACATCGATATTTCAAGAACTCGGAATGACGAAATTGGAAAGAAAGCTCATGCTCTTGTTGAGTTTTTAATTCCTATCTGCAAGGCAGGGAATACTGATTTATCGTGGTTAATTACTGCAGAGGCTGTTCAGGTATTTGGAGGGTATGGATATTGTGGTGATTATCCTGTAGAACAATATGCGCGTGATGCAAAGATATTGTCAATATATGAAGGCACCAATGGCATTCAGTCAATTGATCTTGCAATGCGTAAAATTGTATCTGATGAAAAAAGGGAGCGTTATAATGCTTATAAGGAATATGCATACCAAGTTTTAAAAAATGCGGGGGCGATAGTACCTGATGCAATAATCAAAGAAATTGAAAAAGCAATCAAAGAAATGGATTCACTTATTGGTATCATTGAAGGCAAAGATGCTTCGGCGGTATTAAGTATAGCAACTCCTTTGCAGCAGGCATTCAGAATACTGACACATGGAATTTTACATGTACATTCAATGACCATTGCTATAAAGAAATTATCTTCGATTGTCAGAGAATATACATTGGGAGATGTTCCTGATGGTATAGACGATAACAATGAAGTAGCATTTTATTATGGTAAAGTTCTTTCTGCACAATTTTTTCTAAATATGGAATTTCCAAAATATTATAGCCTGCTTGATAGCATCCGCAATGAGAATGGCATTGTCATGAAAGCAAAGGCAGCAATTTTTACCGGAGTTCAGGAAGCATAATACAATGAAGTTGCATGAATCAGTATATATCCATAATGCCGATGTAACGCCGCGCGGAAAAAGAGCTCTCATCGTTGAAGGTGGAGGCA
The DNA here is from genome assembly GCA_026414805.1 of Spirochaetota bacterium. Lineage (NCBI taxonomy): Bacteria > Pseudomonadati > Spirochaetota > Spirochaetota bacterium. The sequence goes on from JAOAIH010000008.1 coordinate 5,533, forward strand.
TGCGCGGCGTTTTTTCTGCCGGTGTCCTTTTCGCTATGGGGTTAGGAGGAGTTACACAATTTGATCTGTACATAGGGGTATCGGCTGGTGCATGTAATTTGGCATCATTTCTTGGTCGGCAGTATGAACGCAATTTTTACATAATGGAAAAGTGGTCGGCTTCAAAGCGGTTTATCAATCCATTGCGGTTATTGTATGGCAATGTAATGGATTTAGACTGGCTATGGGATACTACTATCAGTAACTATCGCCTAAACTTAAAAGAAATATTTAAGGATACAACAAAAGAGTTCCTTATTGTGGTTACCTCAATGAATACAGGGAAGGCACTGTACATTAAGCCATGTGAAGATAATCTTGAATTTGTTTTGAAAGCTTCAAGTGCCTTACCAATTTTATATAGAAATACATTGTACATTGATGGGCACCGTGTAGCTGATGGTGGTGTAGGTGATTCAATTCCTGTTTTAGAAGCATACAAAAGAGGTGCTCGTGATATTGTCGTCATTCGTTCGCAGGGCAAGGGGTACAGAAAAAATAATATAAAGTTTAAGCCTATTTTAAAAATACTATTTTTACGCTATCCAGAATTTACTCATGCTTTGATGCAAAGGCATACGATGTATAATGCTGCGATTGAATTTATTGAAAAGCCACCGGGTGATGTACGGATTATAGAAGTGTGCCCGCCTGCTACATTCAAAACTAAGCGCACAACAACTCATACACAAAAACTTTTAAAAGATTATTATACAGGCATACAGGCTGGTTATGCACTATGCAGGTATTATAAACAATTTTTATAGAATGGAGGATTTATATGGAACGCATTTGGGAAAAATATTATGATTTCTGGTATCATCCCGTTAATTTATTGATCTTGTGGTAACGAAGCAAGTTCAGGATACCGTGCATTCACTTTGCTGTAGAAATCCTTTATAATCTGAAAATCAGCTTTCATATTACCAGTAGGATATACCACAGCCCCCACACCTCCTGATTTTGATTTGTAATCTAAAAATGCCAGAATTATAGGAACATTGGCTCCTACTGCAATATGATAGAAACCAGTTTTCCATTTTTCAACTTTTTTACGTGTTCCTTCTGGAGCTAATGCAATAGCAAATTTTTCATATTTTTTATATAAATCTATAGTTGCCTGTACGGTATTACTTGATACAGAACGATCAATAGGTATTCCACCTAAGAAACGGACAAGTGGTGCAAACGGGAAACGGAATAGCTGACTTTTAGCCATAAAATATATATCAACTTTGAATGCGAAAGCAAGTAAAATGCCATAAAATACATCCCAGTTTGATGTGTGAAAAGCTAAAATAGCCAGATATTGTGGCACATCAGGCAATGTCCCTACTTTTTTCCATCCTACCAGCATTCTTATTAGAAATGCAAGTATACGAAGTATATGTTTAATTATAGGAGTATTGAACATTGTGTACTGGATTCTTTTTTTTGTCATGGTAACTATCGCCCTTATTTAAAAAATTTTTTGGCGATTACACTATAGTATTGATAATAATACAATCATATTTTATGATGTAATGCAAAAAAAGTAGGATACAATATGAATTCATTCAACTGGAACTGCAGTGTACAGGAAGCCATTGAATTACAGAAACATCTTTCGCATAGTGTAATTGTAAAAGGAAAACCGGATAAAATAGAGTACATTGCTGGCATTGATGTTGCTCTGACCCCTTTGGGTGTTGGTTATTGTATTATTGCTGTTTTCAGCTTTCCTGAATTGAAGTTTTGTGAAGAAGTTTTTAGTTCTGGCCCAATTACATTTCCGTATGTTCCAGGGCTTTTATCATTCAGAGAAGGACCTCTGATAGTACAGGCGTATAAAAAGTTAAACATTAAACCAGATATCCTTATTTTTGATGGTCAGGGTATTGCTCATCCCAGACGTTTTGGTATTGCTTCGCATATTGGGGTGTTGCTTGATATCCCAGCAATAGGCTGTGCAAAATCACGGTTATGTGGTACATACAGTGAGCCTGGTATCAGTAAGGGAGACAGATCCTATCTTTATGACAATGGTGAGTGTATAGGTGTGGTATTGCGAACACGTACACGAGTAAAGCCTGTTTTTGTATCACCAGGAAATAAAGTTGGTATAGATGAAGCTGCAGACATTATACTGAAATGTACCGATAACTATCGTATACCAGTACCTACACGCTATGCACATTGTAGAGTGGGAGAGTATAAAAGAAATGCAGTTGATACCAATGAAAAAAATAGTTGATTTTTAAAAAATAATAACATGTTGTATGGATTACTTTAAATTATATATCATAAAGGTTTATAAATTATATACTATGCTATGTTTAATAATTTTTGAAAGTATAAAAGATTGCTATGAATGATAATTGAGGCAAGAATAATACACATTAATTTGTATTGATGGTGAATGTAATGAACCAAATACAATGTAATATTTGTAAAAAGATGTTCTGGGAAGAGAATATGATAGTTGGACATGGTATTAACCATGAAATAGAAGATTTAATCAGAAAGGATTATCCTGAATGGAATGATTTTTGCTGGATATGTAAAAATGATCTTAATGCTTTTAAAATAAAATATATTATGAATCTTATTGAAAGCGAAAAAGGAAGTATAGAAAATCTTGAAAGAGAGGTTATTCAAAGTATACAAGAAAATGATTTATTAACATTTAATACAAATTTGCCCAAAGAAAAGTTGAAGATTAGGGAAAGAATAGCAGATAAAGTTGCATCATTTGGTGGAAGCTGGAAGTTTATAATAATATTTATTTCTATTTTAGTAATGTGGATAGTTATTAACGGTTTCTATATTATTAATAAGCCATTTGATCCCTATCCATTTATATTATTAAATTTAATTTTATCATGTTTAGCTGCTTTGCAAGCACCAATTATAATGATGAGTCAGAATCGTCAGGAAATGAAAGATCGTATCCGTTCAGAGAATGATTATAAAATAAATTTAAAATCTGAAATTGAAATTAGAACCTTACATGAAAAAGTTGACCATTTATTGCTTGATCAATGGTCGAAAATGATGAAAATACAGCAAGTCCAACTGGAGATATTAGAAGAAATAAGTAATAAGTTTAAATGAGTAAACATTATCCTTTGCTTTATTCTATTACTGTAGTGGTAATTTGATTTAATATTGGTGAAATAATTGGTTAGCAGAATGAAAGGTTTATAGGGAATATCTTTTTTTGAAAGATTGTATAGTACTTTCCTAATATTCAATAAGAATATGATCAATTATTTAGCCTTGCCATGTAACAAATAATAATGGTGGTATTATATGAATGTATCTTTGACTAATGATTTTTCTTCTTATATCAATCAACTTATTTATTCGTGGCTCAAAACCTTGATCCTTCTTGGATCTGTTCTTGTTCCAGGGTTTTTGATCCTAGATTATGTTATAACTCCACATGAATTATTCCCGCGTTTTGTTGTATATAGAGCGGTATCCACAACACTGTTGATATTCCAGTATTTCATTTTGCGCATGTCAAAACCTGGCAGGTTTAATATAATACATGGCTATGCAGCAACGTTGAATACAGGTTTTGTTATTTCCCTGATGACTGTTGACTTGGGTGGTTTTGCTTCCAGTTATTATGCAGGGCTTAACCTGGTTATCATTGGTGTTAATCTGTTAATTCCATGGCCATTTATTCATTCTTTGATTAATGGACTTGTTGTGGTGAGCATGTATGTAGGGCTTAATATTATCGCAATAGATTCTATTGATTATATAAGTATGATAAATAATCTTTTCTTTATGATATCAACAGTAGTCATCACTGCTAGTTTTAGCTATTTACGCTTTAAACAGCTAAAAAGTGAATTTGATTTACGTGCACAGCTCACAAATGCTCAGGTTGATGAAATACAGGCTCTTGTGAATGTTGCTACAATTATCTCACGGGGTGACCTTACAGTTACTATTAGTACATCTTCGGGTGGTGCTGCTGGAGCGCTTGAGCAGGCATTCAGCGTCATGGTGGCAAACTTAAGGCAGGCAATACAGCAATTTAAAGAGCTTTCGCAAAATCTTACACTCTACAGTGATACAATTAAAGATAGCACCACCGCAATTCAAAAAGGTGTAGATGTACAGTTGCAGGTTACAAGCAATGCATCACATATAATTCAGAATATGACTCAGTGGTTTTCAAAAAATGCGCGCGAATCTGAAGATATACAAAAGCTGGCAAATAATGCAATACACGCTGCTACTGAAAGCAGCGCGTTGATGGATAAAGCAATTAAAAGCATGAACAGGATTGCACAGGTTGCAAAAATATCTTCACAGGAAGTTGAATCATTAAGCCAGTCCAGTAAAAGAATTCATGAAATAGCAGAAGCAATTGAGGAGATAGCTGACCAGACTAACCTTTTGGCACTCAATGCAGCTATAGAAGCAGCGCGGGCTGGAGAGCATGGACGAGGGTTTGCGGTTGTTTCTGACGAGGTAAGTAAATTAGCTGACCGTACAAGCAGAGCAACTAAAGAAATATCCACTATGACGGAGAGGATAATCAGAGATATTGCAAATACTGCAAGTGCCATGTTTGAAGTAAATAAAGAAGTTGAGACATCTTCTGCACTTATTACCAGTATGAACAGCCAGATGAATGAATTGGTGAACCTTGCGCACAAGTTTAATTCCTTAATTGCACATATTTCACAATCTTCAAAAGACCAGTCAGTGCTGATTGCTGATGCTGGAAAAACACTCCACAGTATAAATGCTGTTTCCGATGAGCTATCGCAACTTGTAAAAGATATTAATGGTATTGTAAACGGAATGTATGAGTTGATAGAGAAACTTGAAACTATGGTGAAGGAATTTAAAGTGTAATGTGAAATATTTTTTATTGACGAATATAAATATCAATTCTACAATTCAAAAAAATCACTTTTTTAATTGTTTGTAATATTTCCTTATTGCACAATCATATAGATTACTGTTTGTATATTTACAATAAGTTATAGCAATAGTCATTTCCAAAAATATTCTTTAACTGGTGCCATTCAATGGAACAAGAAACAATAGTAATAGCAGGATTGGGTTCGGCAGGGTATGCTGCGCTTGTTACGATAAAGCGTATTAATCCTAAAGCTCGTGTTGTTGTTATTGACCCTAAAGACAATGATATTGTTCATCCCTGTGGTTTGCCGTATGCGCTTGAGGGCATTGTAATTGATGAGCATCTCAAGCAGGATATTTTTTTGCACAGGATGAATGTTGAAAAGCGTAAGGGTATTGTGAAAAGTATTGATATTTCAAAAAAAGAAATTACTGTAGAGCAAGAAAATAGTAGTCATGTAGTTGCATACCAAAAAGCTATTTTGTGCACCGGTTACAGACCATTACTCCCGCCCATTATCAATGTTGAACAGTATATACACAATGGAGTATATACATTGAGCAGTCTATCCGATTTGCAAATGATAAAAAAGGAAATACATGAAAAAAAGCGGGCGATAGTTATTGGGGCAGGGGCTATAGGCCTTGAGGTTGCATATGCATTAAGAGTCTGTGGCATGGCTGTAACTGTAATTGAAGCAAAAGAAATTTTGTCACAAGCTGTTGATAGTGATATGGCTGAGATAGTAGAGCATTACTGTAGCAACCAAAGTATTCCCATTATAATGCATGCTCCAGTAACAGCATTGGAAAAGCATACGGAAGAATATATTGCAATAACTCCTGAAAAAGAATATACTGCCGACATTATCATTGTAGCTACCGGGTTTGCACCAAACTGTGATTGGGCTGTAAACTCTTCCCTTGCAACCAATAAAGATGGCGTAATAGTGAATGAACATCTGCAAGTACAACCGGATCTTTATGCTGCGGGAGATTGTATTAACAACTGGTCGGTTATAGATAAAAAGCCTTACCCGGTTAAATTGGCAACATCAGCATATAAGCAGGGAATTGTTGCTGCTGAAAATGTTATGGGAATAAATTCTGTATATCGTGGTACTGCAGGCACATTTGTAACAAAAATAGGTGATCTGGAGATTGCTGCAACAGGGTTTTCAACAAATGTTGCCAAGGAACGTGGCTTTTCTGTGATTGCAGGTAAAATTAGTGCTACAGTTAAACCAGAGTATTTTCCTATCAATGAACGTTTGACTTTTAAAGTACTGTGTGATACAAATGGAAAACTTATAGGTGCTCAGGCCATAGGCCATGGTGCATCTGCGCGTATCAACATAGTAAGCCTTGCTATAGAATATGGATTAACTATTGACGAACTTATGCGTTTTGAAATGGCGTATTGCCCTGCGGTTAGCGAAGTGAATGATATTTTGTTTAAAGCCTGTGAGTTTGCAAAACGGAGACTGAAATGAATGCTCAAAAAACCTTTCTGTATGAGGATCATATAAAATTAGGCGGTAAGATGGTTGAGTTTGCTGGATGGGAATTGCCGGTGATGTATTCCTCAATTATTGAGGAGCATATGGCAGTGCGTCAGTCTGCGGGTTTATTTGATGTTTCACATATGGGTGAGATAGTTGTTAAAGGGAGAGGTGCACGGGCTGCTTTGCAAAGGCTTATCCCAACCGATATGGGAAGGCTTGAAAAAGGCAAGTCAATGTATACGTGCTTCCTGAATGAGCAGGGTGGTGTAATTGATGACCTCTTTATTTTTATGCTATCGGATAATGAATACTACCTGGTGGTAAATGCTGCCACAACCCAGAAGGATGTACAGTGGCTATTACAGAATTGCAAAACCAATGTTTCCATACAGGATGTTTCAGCCGCTACGGCTAAGATTGATCTGCAAGGTCCACAATCATATAATATTTTAAAAAAAATTATCAAAGATGACCGCTTAGAAGGGCTTGCACGATTTTATTTCTTTACTGGTACATATAAAGGTGAGCCAGTACTTATTTCACAAACGGGATACACTGGTGAGTTTGGCTATGAGCTTTTCTGCATCAATAATGTGGCTTCACGGTTGTGGAATGATTTACTTGATGCAGGCAAGGAATATGGAATTAAACCTGTTGGCCTTGGTGCACGTGATACACTGCGCCTTGAAGCATCGTATTCGTTGTATGGGTATGAGCTAAGTGAAACTATATCACCAGTAGAAGGGGGTATTGGATTTGTGGTGAGTGCACAGGCTGAGTATATTGCTAAAGATATCGTTGAAAAACAAAAAACCAGTGGTGCACCACGGCAAATAATATGCCTTGAAATGCTGGATAAGGCAATTCCTAGAAGTGAATATAGAGTTTTGCATAATAATGAAGATATTGGATATATTACCAGTGGTGGTTTTTCACCACTTTTTAAAAAAGGCATAGCTATGGCTCTTGTAAAAAGTGGCTTAGTATCAGTTGGGGATGAGGTGGCGATAGTTATCAGGGATAAAACAAGCCCTGCAAAGGTAGTACAAAGACCATTTTACAAGTATACAGGCAAAAAGTTGTAAGGTTAGTATAATCAAAATGAATTGTCAATAGAGTGTTAATTATCACAAGGGGAGGTTTTGCAATTGCAATATTGAGGATGGCAACATCCTCTGTCATTATGAGAAGCGATATATTCCTTATATCGTATTGAAGAGTGCGGTACTCTCTTTTGTCGTATCAAGAAGCGTGGTACTCCCTCCTGTCATTTCGAGGAGCGAAGCGACGAGAAATCTTCACTTCACACAAGAGGAAAGATTTCTCATCCCGATAAATCGGGATTTGAAATGACAGAGTAGCAGAGAAGTGATTGGAAATGACAAGGTAGGAGACAAGGGATTGTAAATGACAAGGTAGGAGACAAGGGATTGTAAATGACATAGTAGCGAGTAAGGGACTACAAATGACAGAGTAAAAAGTAAAGAATTTGTAGTAACAGAGTAGCCAATAGTGATTTGAAATGGCAGGGTGATGATAATGTATTAGAACCAAAACTTGAAATAAATACTTTTTTATAGGAGCATTACAATGAGCACTATTCCTGAAAATCTAAAATACACTAAAACACATGAATGGGTTGAATTACAGGAAAATTATACCTGCAAGTGTGGTATAACCGATCATGCACAGGAAATGTTAACAGATATTGTTTTTGTTGAATTGCCGGAAGTGGGCATTGAAGTGAAAGCGGGTGAGCAGGTTGCTGTGGTTGAGTCTGTAAAAGCAGTTAGCGATGTGTATGCGCCTGTGAGCGGAAGAATTGTTGAAGTGAATAAAACGCTGGAAGATTCCCCAGATTTAATAAACACTGACCCATATGGTGAAGGTTGGATTTTTGTAATTGATATGAAAGATAAAAATGAACTTGATGATCTTTTGGACGCAAATGCCTATGCAGATCATGTAGCCTCAGGAGACTGATAATGAATTTTTTGCCTAACAGCAATGACGATATTAATGCTATGTGTAGTGATATTGGCGTGAAGAATATCGATGAACTTTTTGCAGATATTCCCCGCGCTGTTTTAAACCCTGAAATAAAATTGCCAAAACCTCTTTCAGAACAGGAAGCATTGCACTCTGTTCTTTCTATTAGCAGGAATAATACGCAGGTGCGTTCATTTGTGGGTGCCGGAGTATATCATCATTATGTGCCTGCAGTTGTTGATCACCTTGCATCCAGGTCTGAATTTTATACTGCCTACACACCCTATCAGCCTGAAGTGAGTCAGGGAACACTTGCAGCAATTTTTGAATTTCAGACGTATATGTGCAGACTCACTGGCATGGATATTGCTAATGCCAGCATGTATGATGGTGCAACAGCATTAGCCGAAGCTGTACTTATGGCAGTACGTACCACCAAAAAAAATAAGGTCTTATGCTCTGCAACTGTTCATCCTCATTATCGGGAAGTACTTGCAACGTATGCATGGGGATCAGATATTGTTTTGCAGATAGTTCCGTATAACAACGGTATTACTAATTTACAGGAGCTATCGCACAAGATACAAAATGATGTTGCATGTGTTATTGTACAGAGTCCCAACTTTTTTGGGGTGATAGAAGATGTAAGCAAAGTATCAGAGATAGCGCATGCGCACGCAGCGTTGTGTATCGTGACATTTACTGAAGCAGTAAGCCTTGGTTTGCTTAAAAGCCCTGGCGAATGTGGAGCGGATATTGTGTGTGGCGAAGGACAATCATTGGGCAATTACCCCGCGTGCGGTGGACCACTGTTAGGGGTGCTTGCATGCAAAAAAGAATTTATGCGCACCATTCCCGGAAGGCTTATTGGTAAAACGGTTGATGAACAAGGAAGAGAAGCGTATGTAATGACATTGCAGACACGTGAGCAGCACATACGACGTGAACGAGCTACCTCAAATATTTGCACCAATGAAGGATTGTGTGCATTGCGGGCAACAATTTATTTGAGTGTTGTAGGCAATAAGCTTTTTGATATAGCAAAGCTTAACCATGCTGTTGCAAGCTATTGCCTGGAACAATTAGTGCAATTGGGTTATCAGCGTGTATTTGATGCCCCATTTTTTAATGAATTTGTTATAAAGATTAACAATGCAAAAGATGTGCGGAGCCGCTTGATTGACCATGGATATGCTCTGGGAATCTTACTTGATACATACTATCCGGAGTTATCGGATTGCCTTTTAATTACTACAACTGAATGTATCACTAAAAATGATGTTGATGCACTTGTTACACTTTTACAGACAATATAATGGTGAGCACAATGCAAACAATATTTTCATTACATAAAAAAGGTAAGAATAAATACTCTGTGCCTTCCTTTGATGCTCCAAGCTATGATGCAATACCTGACAACCTGTGCCGTCAACAGCTTAACTTAGCTGATGTCAATGAGGTTGAAGTAGTGCGTCACTACCGAAAGCTTTCAAGCCTTAACTTTGGTGTTGATAACGGTATGTATCCACTGGGCAGCTGTACCATGAAATACAACCCAAAAATAAATGATGTTGTTGCAAGCCTTGAACAATTTGTACATCAGCATCCAGCAACGATTGAGGAGCTATCGCAAGGGTCATTGCATATTATGTATGAATTGCAGGAAATGCTGTGTGCAATTACCGGCATGAGGCAATTTTCACTTATACCTGCTGCTGGGGCGCATGGTGAGCTAGCAAGCGTGATGATAATTAAAAAATATTTTGAAGTAAAAGGGGAAAGGCGTGATGTTATTCTGATCCCAGACTCAGCTCATGGTACCAACCCTGCTTCGGTTGCCATGTGTGGATTCAATGTAAAGGAAATACCGTCAAACAGTGAGGGCGATGTAGATATCAATGCATTGGAAGCTGCCATGGATGACAATGTAGCAGCAATGATGCTGACGTGCCCCAATACATTAGGGCTGTTTGATAAAAATATTTTAACAATAGCTGATCTGCTGCACCGTAGAGGGGCATTATTCTATTGTGATGGTGCAAACCTTAATGCTATTGTTGGGAAAGTTCGTCCTGCGGATTTAGGATTTGACATCATGCATGTAAATCTGCACAAGACATTTTCCACGCCCCATGGAGGAGGAGGCCCGGGCTCGGGTCCAATTGGTGTTGTTGATAAACTTTCACCATTTTTGCCTGTTCCAGCAATAGAAAGAAAAAATAACCGGTATTGCCTTAATTATTCCAAACCGCATTCAATTGGCAGAGTACACAGCTTTTATGGTAATTTTTTAATTATGCTTAGGGCTTATACGTATATTGCAATGTTGGGAGCACAAGGATTAAAACAGGTAGCTGAACACGCTGTTGTAAACGCCAACTACCTGCGTGTTAAATTGCAGCAGCACTTTAACCTGCCCTATAAACGAGTTTGCATGCATGAGTTTGTGATAAACGATGAAGGTATACCAAATGGTATAACAACCAATGAAATTGCAAAGCGCTTGCTTGACTATGGATTTCATGCACCAACAGTGTATTTCCCGCTTATTGTGCATGGTGCTATGATGATAGAGCCAACTGAAACTGAGCACAAGGATACGCTTGATGCATTTGTACATGCAATGGTTGCAATTAAAAATGAAGCGTCAACAAACCCTGAAATACTGAAAAGCGCACCAACTACCACTCCAGTGCGCAAAGTTGATGCAGTATTAGCAGCACGTAAGCCGGTACTCAAATGGGAAGAGTAAGGACAATTCCTGACTGGATAAAATATTCGATTCCTTCTGGTCCACACTATAAAAAGGTACAACAGCATATTGCTCGATGTGGGCTGCACACAGTGTGCCTTGAGGCGCGCTGTCCAAATATTGGCCAGTGCTTTTCACAGGGTCATGCCACATTCCTGATTATGGGTAATATCTGTACGCGCAATTGCAGGTATTGTGCAGTTACAAAAGGGCAGCCGCAGCAACCTGATAAAGATGAGCCCCAAAAAATTGCGCAGGCAGTAGTACATCTTCAACTAAAATATGTAGTTATTACTTCAGTGACGCGTGATGACCTTATTGATGGTGGTGCATACCATTTTGTTAACACCATTGAGGCAATCCGCCGCGCAAGTCCAGGCACAAAAATAGAAGTGTTGATTCCGGATTTTAAGTTTTCACTACAGCTATCGCTTCTAAAAATAATAAATGCAAATCCTGATGTTGTTAATCATAATATAGAAGTTGCAAAAAGCCATTATGCAATGTTGCGTCCACAAGGTGATTATGATACATCGCTAAAAGTATTGGCGATAGTTACCGGTCATGGGCTTGTTGCCAAATCAGGTATTATGATTGGATTTGGTGAAACTATGGATGACATCATTCAGACGCTTACCGATGTATATTCTACTGGATGTAAAGTGATAACGATTGGACAGTACTGCGCTTCGCATAAGGGGGCATACCCGGTGCATAAATTCTATACACCGGAGGAATTCAAAGAAATAGAAACAATTGCCTATACAATTGGTTTTACCAGAGTACTTGCTGCACCACTTGTACGCAGTTCATACAGGGCAGGTGAGCTTTTGCAATGATTCATGTTGCATTGAAAAATCCTAGTGAAAAGTTAGTGCATATTGATGTAATATTTGATAAAAACAAAATAGCATATGTTCATATCTCAGGTGATTTTTTTATTTATCCAGAAGAAGCAATTACTACTATAGAGAAATCACTGATAGGTTTGGCGGTTAATAAAGAACAAATTCAGCATGAGCTTAACACATTAGTGCAGATTGGTAATATTCAGCTGGTTGGTATATCCCCAGCAACTATTGTACAGGGTATTCTGGAGGCTTTTGCTCAACAATGAGGATGTGGCGGCTGATAATTCATGGTGAATGCCAACCAACCTGGAATATGGCGGTTGATGGGGCAATAGTTCGATGTTCGGATACGCCGACTCTGCGGCTCTACCGGTGGGCTAGGCCTGCAATAACTATTGGCTATTTTCAGGATATTGAAAAAGAGGTAAATTGTGCACAGTGTAAAAAAGATGATGTACAGGTTATTCGCAGGGTAACGGGGGGCGGTGCAGTATTTCATCATAAGGAAATTACTTACAGCTTTGTACATCCGTTGCATGGAGTATTTGCAAAAGGGACAATAACAGATTCGTACTATTTGATTGCACAACCGCTGATTATGGCACTTGTTTCATTAGGAATTGATGCACGGTACAGTGCCATTAACGATATTATTGTGGGTAATAAAAAAATTTCTGGAAGCGCACAAACGCGAAAAGAAGGCAAAATATTGCAGCATGGAACACTGCTGGTTGCTACCGATACTGAAAGGATGTTTAACTATTTAACTATCGATCCAAAAAAAGTAAAACATGAAGGAAAGCCTGTAGTGACATTAAAAGATCTGTTACCGGATATGTCAGAAGAAATTATATACCAGCATTTGATACAGGCTATAATAGATTCATTCAGAAAAGTTTTTAACATTGAGTTTGAAGAGTCTGATCTTACCCACCAGGAACAATATATAGCAGTTGAGTTGGAAAAAAACTATTTTGCCAATGAAAATTGGAATTGCCGGCGCTTGTCGCCATAGTAAAAATTATACATCTATGCCAATATATTTCTTAATAACAAATCCAATTGCAAATGATATACACGCAACTCCAAGACTGATAAGTGCCATTTCAATAAAACGTTTTTTGAAATCAAGATCCTTTGCAATGGCAATATAATAGTTGAAGAAAAAGATTATTAGTAGAGCTATCGCCACAGTAAATACAAGAGCAATAAGATAGTGGCTTGCTAAAAAATATGGAATTATTAAAAGCATTACCGTGACGATGTATGCAATCCCTGTATAGACAGCTGACTTTAATGCATCCTTTGCGTCTTCAGCTTTGCTTGAAAGATATTCGGATGCAGCCATTGACAGCGCTGCGGCAATTCCTGTAATTAGACCTGCCAGTGCAATAAGCCTGGTATTGGCTAGTGCAAATGAAAGCCCGGCTAATGTGCCCGTAAGTTCTACAAGCGCATCGTTAAGACCCAAAACAACTGAGCCCACATATTGAAGGTGTTCTTCTTCAAGCAGAATGTATAATTCTTTTTCATGAGCGTGCTCATCTTTTATTAATTTCTTTATTTCGGGAATTATATGTTCAAGTGATTTATACGATGCTTGAGCCTGTTCCTCGCCTCGTTCCATTAATTTTATGCCAAAAGTTAATCCAAAGAGGCGTGATATGATATAATATTTAATTATCTTCCATCTGTCTGGCTTTACGTCAGAATGAGTATACCCTTTCCAGAACTCATAATGTTTTTTTTCGTCTTCAGCCACTTTTTTCAATATGCGGGCATTATGGTGATTCTTAATATTAGAAGCTAAAAGATTGTAAATATGGTATTCGGTTAATTCACTTTTTTGGAACTTAATTATTGTCAGAATGGTTTCAGGGGTTAAGTGCTTTTGCATCGGTGTACCCTAAATTTCTATAATATCATAGACAATATTGAAAGAGATGAGGCATTGAAGGACAGCTTTAAGCGGCATTCCTCTGGTGAATTTGATGAGAAAGTCATTGGATACATCACTGAACTGCCAGCTACTCCCTTCTACCAGGATTTTACCTGAGTATTCCAGTGAATCGGCATCATACAGGATTACTTCTTTAATGTTTGTGCTCATACTAAAAACTCCTCCGGTACTATGCTTTTGATGTGCTAAACACTGGCTATTGCCAGAACAAACATATTACATTGCTCCTCAACCAGTACCATGTCATGAACTTATTTTAAGGATTGATACATGATTTTGGATGAAGATATATTCTTCAGTTTTTAAGTCTAAATTAGAATGATAGTGCATGTTTAAGCCACGAATGATGCTAACTATACTCAGTAAAATTAGATAAATGCAATGTTGTGGACAATTCAAACAAAATCGTCATAATTATCAAGTGTTTTTATATTTCCACGCTGTTTTCTTTCAATTATTTCTTTTAAAGCTGTCCTGGCTTCATCGCTAATAAATGGATTTTCATTTATGATGGCATCACGAACACAGTCTATGGATTTTTCCGTACCAATATGTTTTAAGCCCTGTAGCGATAGCATCTTGCAGTCCTCATCGTCAATCGAAAGTCCTTGTTGTAATAACTTTTCAGTATCATCACCAGGGAAATATGAAGCAAGCTGTAGCAAGCGCTTTTTGACTATAAGCGGAGCATTATCAAAGTTTTGGAGTAATTGCATTGCGGTCATGCAGTCGATAGTTTGTGCAAGTGCATAGATAGCATTTGATTTTATAATAGGGTAATATTCATTCATTATTACATCAGTTAATGGCTTGCTACTCATTTTATTTTTAAATGCACTCAATGCTCGAGCACATGCTTCAACAAATTGTGGGTTGGGATCAGAAAGCCCCTGTATTAGTGGTTCAATGGCACGCTTGTCTTCAATAATGCCCAGTGCCCGTGCAGCAAAAATACGAAGGCTTGTAAGTGGCGAATTCATCATCTGTATAAGTTTTGGTACAGATGACTTTTTGTATCGTATAAAAAGCGGCATCATCTCGTTAATGGGAAAAATGTTTCCATCATTTATTTGATTAAAGAGAGGTTCAATAGTTAGCTCACCAATGTTTATTAACGCATCAATTGTAGTTATTATTATCTGCCTGTTTTCATGATTTACAAATGGCATAAGGTGGTTGATTGCGTCAGGTTCACGTAATTTGCCCAATAATTGAATTATGTATGATAGTTGCTGGATGTCGCGCGTGGTTGTCAGAAGGTTAATTACTCTATCAAGTTTTGGTGAAGCAATTTTTGAAAGGATTTGAATTATATCTTGGCTGTTGCGCGATGATTGCATTAAGTGTTGTAGTAATGGTTCAATTGCAGGTTCGCCAATATGTTCCAATATCCACTGTGCAGTTTCCCTTACAAGGTTGCTGTCATCATACAGACAATGAATAATTTCATTTATGGTATTTGAATCTTCATGGCCAACTTTCACAAGTGACCATGCTGCAGTTTCACGTACTTTTTCGTCTTCATCTTTTAACAGGGATATTAATGGTTTTGTTGCATGAGGGTTTTTGCATATTCCCAAACAAAACGCTGCTGATTCACGTATAACAGGATTTTTGTTCGATAGTTCCTGAATAAGAGCCGGCTCCGCAAATTCTCTCATTTCACATAAAGCCCAGATAACACTGTCGCGTATCTGTTCGTCAGGGTGTGAAAGAAGAGTAATTAATGGAAGGATAGCTTCATGTTTGAATTCTATTATTTCTTCAAATGCCTTATTACGAATGATATCATCCCCTGTTTTTATATTTTCAATTATCTGTTCAATTGTACGAGATGGATTAGGATTGGTCATATAGTTTAATTGCCTTAAGTATGAAAGCTTAGATGATTATAGACAACACCTTGCTTGAAATATACAGTGAAAATACATTATTTTCAAAATTAATAGTTGCAATATTCAAATAACTGTATTTTACTAAATGTAGGTGCATGTTATACTGTAAGTCATTGTAAAAGTAAAGAAATAATACAAACTATCGCTATTGTGCTGTTTTTATTCCATGAATAGGTATTTAACGCTCACAGTATATATATGCATAACAAACTTATAACATACAATTGCCGATATATAAAATAATCTCTATAGAATAATTTAGAATTGACAATCTGTTATACAGTTATTTAGGAATACATACCGAAAGTTAAGTAAAATTTAATACTACGTAATACGTCATGTAGTGTAAAAGGAAATGTAATGGCAACAAAGAAAAAGAGCAAGACTACAAAAACAAAAAAAGGCTCATCAAAGAAAAGTACAACGGTTACTTCATCTTCCAGGGCGCCTTATATATTGATTATAATGGCAATGGCTGCAGGATTGCTCTTTCTACTTTCATTGCAGTCTGATTCTATAAAGAGCTTCATTGCAAAAAAAACAGAAGAGAAAAAACAAAATACTATACTACCTTCATCTAACGAAATGAACAAAGAAAAAAAACAGGTTGAAAATACGTCAGTAGTTGCTGATAGCAAAAATAAAAATACACAGGAACTATCGCCTCAAAAAAAACAATTGGAAAAAGAAAAGCCGTTAATTCAAGCAAAGATTTATTTTTTATTTTATAACGAAAAAGCTGATAAAATTGAATTGCGGCCGGTGACTCGTAATGTGGATTCAAGAATTCCGGTAAAAGCTGCACTTGAAGAATTAATAAAAGGTCCAACAAAAGATGAAGAAAAAAAAGGATACGTGACAGCTATACCTCCCACACTCAAGGTTATTGATGTTTCCATCATTAACAATATAGCATTTATTAATTTCAACAGAGCAATTGAAGAAGGTGCGGCAGGTAACATCATGCTCAACCGCCTTGACCAGATTATATATACTGTCACCCAATTTGATGCTGTTGATGGGATACATATATTAGTTAATGGGCAGCGCAAGCGTTTCCTTGGCCCTGATGGCATATCAATTGCAGGACCTTTGAAACGGCATTAAATTGTATGGTTACTTCACAATGTTAGAAGTAGAAATAAAATCTCGATGTGATGACCTGGATGCAATAAAAAATGCAATTGTTGATCTGGGTGGAGTGTATATTTCTACTGAGCTGGAAGAAGATTGCTATTTTAATCATCCATCACGTGATTTTGGAAAAACAGATGAGGCATTACGCATAAGAAAAGTAAATGATATGATCTTCTGCACTTATAAAGGGCCAAAGTTAGGTGGAAAAACAAAAACCCGTTTTGAAAAGGAAGTGCAGATACATGATGCTGAGGCTATGCAGGAGATATTGCAGAAGTTGGGTTTTGTATTGTATGGGAAAGTTCAGAAAAAGCGTGATGTGTATTTATTAAATGAAGTAACAATCTGTTGCGATGAAGTAAAAGGGCTTGGAACATTTGTTGAACTTGAGATGATAAGCAATAATCGTGAGGAAGCTGAAAAACGACTCTTTGCACTGGCACAGAAATTGGGCCTTTCTGAGTTTATTACTTCTTCATATTTAGAAATGGTAAAAGGAGGATAAGATAATGTACAAGAGAGTAGTTTCTTTGTTATTTGGCATCTTTTTAATTGTCCAGCATACTGTTGTTTTTGGCAATGAGGTCGTAAAGCAAAAGATAATTGCTTTTGAACAGTCTGTTCCCTGGTCAGATGTATATGATTCATTTAAATCAAGGCAAAAATCATGGCATCAGGATGTAATGGCAGCTTCTTCACCGCAGGAATTGGGTACACTTCTTGTTGAGTTTCATGGTTTCATTATTAAAGATAAGTTAGGTGATGAATGGGACAGGGTAAAGCCTCAATGGGTAGCTAAAGCTGGGAATGCAACCACATATGATGTGGTTGCGGACTGTTTACAACAGCTTCAGAATTATTACTTTCAACGGGTGAAGCAGGATGGCAGCGATGTAAAAAAGGATATTATAACCTTTGAGCAATTTGTACCATGGGAAGATGTCAAAGAGGGTTTTAAATCCCGTCAGCAGGGTTGGCATTATGATGTTATGAATGCAAAAACACCACAACAGTTGGGGTTACTGCTACTTGAATTTCATGATTGGATATATCCTCAAAAGTTTTCAGGTGAATGGGCAGTGATAAAGCCTGCATGGATTAAAAAGGCAAAAAATACCTCAACCTGGCAGGATGTGAAAGATCTTTTAAAAGAATTACAGTGGAATTACAGAAAGGGAAAATGACTATTTTGAATATTTGCCTGAAAAATAATCCCACGGTTGTTATAACGTGGGATTATTTTTTTAATTATATGGATACGTTATTTTAACGTATATGATTCAAAGTCGGGATATCCTTCAATGCCATGTTCAGAGATATCCAGCCCAATTAGTTCTTCTTCTCGAGTAACTCTAATGCCCATGGTTGCATTAATTATAACCCAGATAACCCAGCTTACTATAAATACAAAGCTACCTACTGCAACTACACCAACCAGTTGATTAGCAAAAGAACCTATGCCACCACCATAAAATAATCCTATAGGTGGTTGTCCGCTTCCGCCAGCATACGGTGCAGCTGCAAAAAGGCCAACTGCTAAAGTACCCCACACACCATTGACCAGATGTACCGAAAGTGCACCTACAGGGTCATCAATACCCCATCGGTCAAAGGCAAGTACAAAAACTACCACCAATATTCCTGCTATCCCGCCAATGATGATTGAAGCTCCGGGAGTAACCCATGCACACGGAGCAGTAATGGCAACAAGACCTGCTAATGCGCCGTTAAGTATCATTGTAAGATCAGGTTTTCCAAGTGCAAGCCATGCAGTTATGGTAGCAGTGAGTGTGCCAGTTGCTGCTGCAAGGTTAGTGGTTACCGCAATACGCCCGATATCAGAAGCATTTGCAGCCATTGTAGAACCAGGGTTAAAGCCAAACCAACCAAACCACAGCACAAATACACCTAATGTTGCAAGTGGAAGGCTGTGCCCTGGTATAGAATTAACACTGCCATCAGGATTGTATTTACCAATGCGTGGGCCAAGAACCAGTGCACCTGTCAATGCTGCCCATCCGCCAATGGAATGTACAACAGTTGAACCGGCAAAATCCCAAAACCCACGTTGAGCAAGCCATCCACCGCCCCACACCCAGTGTCCTGCAATAGGATAGATGATGCTGGTCAGGATGAACGAAAATATGATGAAGGCCAAGAATTTAATTCTACCGCCAACTGCACCTGATACTATGGTTGCTGCAGTTGCACAGAATACAAGCTGGAAGAAAAATTTAGCATACAGTGGCACTCCTGTCCAACTCAAAGCAGAGTATACTCCCTGGTAACTATCGCCTGTTGCGGGGCTGTTATCTGCGCCACTGAGCATAAACATCCCTTTCCAGCCCATAAATCCGTTGCCATCACCAAACATCAATCCCCAACCAATAAACCAGAAAGCAATTGATGAGATAGCAAATACAACAAAGTTCTTTGCCGATATATTAACAGCATTCTTTGCTTGCTGTAGACCTGCCTCAACCATCGCAAACCCTAAGTTCATGAAGAACACAAGGAATGCAGCAAAAAGTACCCACAGTGTATCTGCAATTACCTGCATAGTAACTGAATTTGCCTGTAGTTGTGTAGTTGTAGTGTCTTCCTGTGCAAATGAAATGGTTGCACACAGCAACACCACGCCAATTATTCCTAATATTTTTACAAGCCTCATAGATTCCTCCTAAATTTCATAGTATAGTGCATACTCCCACGGATGTGGTCTCAGAGCTATCTGGTCAATTTCATGCAACCGTTTGTGAGCAATATAGCTTTCAATCAAATCAACAGTAAATACGTTGCCTTTCATCAAAAAGGAACAGTCACGCTCAAGGCCGTCTATTACCTCTTTCAGGGTTCCAGGAGTATTGCGTATATTCCTTTTTTCATGGGGCGATAGCTCATAGATATCCTCATCAATGGGGTCAGGTGGCTCAATCCTGTTTTCAATGCCGTCCATACCTGCCATGATAATAGCTGCAAATGCCAGATACGGGTTGGCTGAAGGGTCAGGACACCTGAACTCTATGCGTTTTGCTTTCTCACTGGTGCTATACATTGGAATTCGCACAGCTGCTGAGCGATTCCGTGCAGAATAGACCAGGTTGATAGGTGCTTCATATCCGGGAACAAGCCGTCTGTAGGAGTTTGTTGTGGGAGCACAAAACGCTAAAACTGCCTCAATATGAGCAAAGATCCCACCAATGAAGTAGCGTGCATAGTCACTTAAATCTGCATATTTTCCAAAATCATAGAAGATATTTCTGTTCTCTTTCCACAAGCTCACATGAACATGCATTCCTGAACCATTATCCATGAAGATTGGTTTGGGCATAAATGTAACAGTTTTGCCATAACGGTGCGCCACGTTCTTAATGATATACTTATAGTTGACTAGTGTATCGGCCTGGCGTACAAGTTCATCAACCACCAACCCAATCTCAGTCTGCCCTGCAGTTGCAACTTCATGGTGGTGAAGATTTACCTGAATGCCACACGATCGCAGTACCTCCACCATTTTAGAACGCAGGTTATGGAGCTGATCGTGTGGGGAAGTAGGGAAATACCCCTGTTTATAAGGGATTTTGTACCCTAAGTTTTTTTCGCCTTTTGCAGAGTTCCAGCTTGCTTCAGAGGAGTCTACCTCATAGTATGCCTTATTCTGCGATTGTTCATATTTGACATTGTCAAAGATAAAGAATTCAGGCTCAGGCCCAAAGTATGCCATGTCGGCTATACCGGTTGAGCGTATATATTCAATTGCCTTTTCACCCACATATCGGGAATCCTTGGTATATCGCCTTCGTGCAACAGGGTCAATGATATCGCACAAAAACGATAATGTCCTGTGATCAAAGAATGGATCAATGAATGCAGTATTGGGGTCAGGTCGCATGAGCATGTCGCTTTCATGAATTGACTGGAATCCACGTATAGATGAACCATCAAAACCTGTACCCACTGCAAACAACTCTTCATCAGCTTTGTCAGCTGTGATAGTATAATGGTGAAGTCTGCCAAACAGGTCAGTGAACTTAAGATCAAGAAATTCAATGTTGCGCTCTTTTATTATCTTAAGTATATCTGATATGGAGGTGTGTTTTGTATGACCATTAACTTGATAGATGGGGTCAAAAATAGCTTCCATAATTTACCTCCTTAATCTAACTCCTTTTTTACCGGCAGAGACTTCCTTTCATCTAATATCTTAGTTAAATCCACGCCTGTTGCAGTCTTGATTTGCTCTATAAAAGATATAACGCTAGAAGTGACATCACCCACATGCTTTGGTATGCCGCCATCTCCCATAACAACAAGTTTTTCCACTTTAAGGTTGTCCTTGAGTACTGTAGAAACGCTATCAACTATGTTTGGCAAAAGATGCAGCATGAACAGTTCCTTGGTATTGCCGTTTTGCCATTCAGCACGCATCTTGCTCACAGCTTCAGCCATTGCAATACCCTGTTCCTTCAAATACGATGATTGACCCATGGCTTTGAGTTCTTGTGCTTTCTTTTCGGCTTCTGCTGGAATTATCACTTCAGCTGTGTATTTCTTTGCATTAACATCTTTTTTTAATTCTTCTACTTCGGACAGATGCTTAAGCTCAGCCAATTTCTTTGCAAATTCTGCTCGTACTTCCTTTTGGTAAGTTGATTCATTAAGCAGCGCTTTGCGTTCTCTAAAATTGTTTTCATACTCCTCAATTGCTATTTTAGATTGAAATTCAACATCACTTGCTTTTTTCCTGGCATTGTACTCAACAATCTTTGCTTCAGCTTCAGCTTCGGCTTCTTTGATGCGTGCATCACGCTTAACAATTGCATTTCGCTGACGTCCCACAGCGTCAAGATACCCCTGCGAATCTTTAATCTCTTCAATCTTCACTGAATCCAGGGTAAATCCCAATTTCATCAATTCATCTTTTGCCAGTTCAAATACCTTTTTTTCAAGTTCAAGTCGTTGATAGTTGGCTTCTTCTGGTGTAAATGTTGCGATAACACCCCGAAGGACACCTTCAATTGTATTCTTTGCTATGGTTTCAATCTCAGAGGATGGTTTTCCAAGAAGCCGTTCAACGGCATTTTCCAGTCCACCTCCTTCTTTTGAGGCAATCTTGACATGAGCTATCGCCACGATACTTAATGGTATCATTCCGTTGGATAGTGCGCCTTCAATTTCAAGGGTAATAGGAATAATTGAAAGCGACAGCCGTGAAACGCGCTCCAGAAGTGGAACACGCAAGCCATAACCACCGCGTATCACACGGTATCCTACAACTTCGCCGCTTGGGAGTTTACGCTTGCGACCAGAGAATATTAGGATTTCATTTGGTTCGCATATTTTTAGATTGACTTTTATAAAGATAAGAATTGCAGCAATTGCAATAATGGCAACTGAGATCACCAATGCCCAATCAATGTTTGCTAAGTAGTTTTCCATCGTATGCCTCCTTTTTATAGAATTAACCTATAGCCCGTGAACCACGTTCACCGGTGCGTATACGAACACATTCCTCAATAGGAATGACAAAGATTTTCCCATCACCTATGTTGCCGGTTTTAGCTCCACGGGTTATAGCTTTTATTGTTGGTTCAACGTAGTCGTCATTGACAGCAATCTGAAGCTCAATCTTTTTCAAAAGGCGTATCTCATGTTTTACGCCACGGTAGGTTTCGGGGTAGCCTTTCTGCCTACCAGACCCAATTGAGTTGATTACTGTCATTAAGTTAATGCTGGCTTCATTTAATTCCTTTTTAACATCCGCTAGTTTTTCAGGACGGATGATTGCGATAATTAACTTCATAAAACCTCCTTACAATTTTAAAGAGTATGCAGTGGTGAATCTGAAACTGTTACATCTTCACCTTCTGCATTCCAGTACTGGTTCTACGAATTAGGGTAGCAACGGAGTATCTTTGCGGTCAATGTTTGAAGAAAATTAGAAGACAATTCCCCTTTTATTTAACATGCGGTTAATCGTTTTGTAACATAGATGAAACATTTGTGGTAGGTATAATTTTTTATTTTTTACTTGACAATTATGTCACATTGTGTCTATAAGTGGTAGAAAGTGGGGATTAGTGTAGCATTGTAGAGATGAAGGGGAAAGTATAGTCAAAATGTTTATGGGCGAATATCGCCCAACGCTTGACGAAAAATGCCGTGTGGCAATTCCTAGCAAACTGCGTAAAGCGTTTGGCGAAGACAACATTATACACAAATTAATCATAACGCATGGTTTTGATAAATGCGTTATGGCCTTCAGAGAAGTTGACTGGAGGGAATTTGTGGAAACAAAGCTTGTACCCCTTTCACAGGCTGACCCCATGAACAGGATGCGAATCAGGTTTTTGCTAGGTGGTGCAACCGAATGTGAGCTTGATAAACAGGGTAGGATTTTGATTCCCAATTATTTGCTTGAATATGCACAGATTGAAAAGGAAGTGGTAATTTTGGGTTTATATAATCGCATTGAAATCTGGAGTGCAGAAATTTACAAGCAATATAAACCTGATGGCGATGCATTAAACCAGTTTGCACATGACCTTGGATTTTAAGTATGAACTGTACAGTAATGTGACATAATATGGAAGAAACACACTACTATCACACTCCTGTTATGCCACAGGAAGTAATGGATTTTTTGGCTGATATTGATGGCATAGAAAGGTCAGTTGTGGTGGATTGTACAGTGGGAGAGGGTGGTCATTCAGAGTTAATACTGAAACAATGGGACACAATTACGTTATACGGTTTTGAACGCGACAGGGAAGTTATGGCGATAGCTCAAAAGAGGCTTTTACCGTATGGGAGGGCAGTATTGATTAATGACAATTTTAAAAATATCTGGCTTCACTGCAAGGGTATGGAGAATTCTATAGCTGCATTTTTATATGACTTTGGGATTTCTTCTTTTCATTTTGATGGAAGCAACCGGGGTTTTGCATTCAGTAAGCAAGAAAAACTTGATATGCGCTTGGATGATTCTATAACGCTCACTGCCTATGATGTTGTTAATAATTTTAGTGAAAACGAGTTAACAGATATTTTCATCAAATTTGGTCAAGAGCGCTGGGCTCGCCGTATAGCACGCAGGATTATTAATGTGCGCAGTGAAAAAACAATTGAAACAACTGAAGAGCTTGCACACATTGTTGTGCAGGCTATACCCAAACAGTATAGGGTTAAAAACATACATCCGGCAACAAGAGTTTTTCAGGCACTCAGGATATTTATCAATGATGAATTGACAGCAATAAATGATTCCTTGCAGCATGCGCTTGAGTTTTTAAAACCAGGTGGTAGGATCATTGCTATATCTTTTCATTCGCTAGAAGATCGCATTGTAAAGGACAGGTTCAGGCGTTGGGCAAAGGGGTGCACCTGTAACAATGATGGGCTTTTATGTCAGTGTGGTAGTAAACCTCTTGTTACTGTGTTGACAAAAAAGCCACTACAGCCTAAAGAGTCCGAAATTACACAGAACCCACGTTCGCGCAGTGCTAAATTGAGAGTGTGTCAGAAGGTATAGATGTATATGAATACCTCAGAGCAAAAAAGCATAGTACAGTATAGTACAATTGTGATTATTGTCATAGTTTTCATCATTGCATTTATATATCAGAATATTGAGTATATGCAGCTAAAAATGCATTATAATGCAATGATAAAAGAATATCAAGAAGTTATAGAAGAATATGATCGTGAAAAGTATCAGTTACATACAGCGCTATCAATGGATAAGCTTGAACAATTTGCTAAAGAACGTGGATTAGTTCCAATGACCAAGGAAAGCTTGATAATAATAGAAGGCGCGAAAACAGGTAAAAAATAATGGATATCAGAACATATAATTCTTTTGATTTATACACATTGTTAAATGACACTGATGTCACCATTATAAAGGGTGATGAGGATATACGTATCAGTGCCATTGAATATGACTCACGAAAAGTTGAGAAAGAAAGCCTGTTTGTTGCCATTGAAGGTATGGAAACGGATGGTCATAAATTCATTAAGGATGCAGTTGAAAATAAAGCATCATGTATCGTATTACATGAAAATCGCCTTGATGAGTTTAGCTTTTTGCTTGAACAAAAAGAACTTGCTGTAGCAACTGCAAAAGATACCCGTAGAGCCTTATCGCAAATTTCGGCAAAGTTTTACGGAGAACCATCGCTGAAAGCAGTTGTTATTGGCGTTACAGGTACCAACGGCAAAACTACCACTACCTATATGCTGGAGTCAATTCTCTCCAGTGCAGGGTTTACATGTGGCGTCATAGGTACCATTAACTATCGCTGGAAAGACAAAATTATCAATGCTTCGCATACAACACCTGAATCAAAAGATTTACAGGATATCATGGCAACAATGGTTTTAGATGGTGTGGATTGCATAATAATGGAAGTCTCTTCCCATGCGCTATCGCTTTTGCGTGTAGATGATATCCATTTTGATTGCTGTATATTTACCAATCTTACGCGAGACCATCTGGATTATCATATTACGTTGCACGATTACTTTATGGCAAAGGTTCGTTTATTTGATATTTTGAATAAAAGCCTCAAGCAGAAAAAAGCAGCATTTATTAATGCTGATGATAATTATGGCAAACAGATATTACAATGGCGCCAGCGCTATGGCTATCCGCTTTTTTCGTTTGGAGTAAGCAGTAATGCTGATTATCACTGTAGTGAATCCTCAATACAGATATCCATAAAGGGCACTCAGTTTTCTACTGATATGCCATTTGCCAAACAATTCACCATGCGCCTGGCTGGCAGATTCAATGTATATAATGCTCTGGGAGCTATAGGAGTGGCAGATTTTTTAAATGTACCTTTAGGAAAGATAGTGACAGGCCTGTCAGTCCTTTCAAATGTTCCCGGCAGATTTGACACATTGCTGTCGCCTGAAGGTTTTGCAGTGGTTGTGGATTATGCCCATACCAATGACGCACTTGAAAAATTGTTGCTTTCAGTACGTTCGTTAAAACCTGAGCGTATAATAACTGTATTTGGGTGCGGTGGTAACCGGGATAAAACAAAGCGCCCACTGATGGGCAAGGTAAGTGAGGACTATTCGGACTGGGTGATTGTTACCAGTGATAATCCCAGAAAAGAAAACCCTGAGGCAATCATACGTGATATTACCGCAGGGATGAAGTCAAACCGCTATCAGATAATTGTGAACAGGGAGGAGGCAATCAAACAGGCAATATATATGGCATCAAAAGATGATATTGTGGTCATTGCTGGCAAAGGTCATGAAGATTATCAGATCATTGGTACCAAGAAGTATCACTTTGATGATAAAGAAATTGCCCGCAAATACATTCATGAGAGGCTTGCACAGTGATTGTACGGTTTGAAACAACTTCACAGACCATTGCAGAGGCCATACATGCAGTGCATCATGGCAGTGACAAGCCTGTGCAGTATATTACCACCGATTCGCGCCTTGTAGATGACAATAGCCTGTTTGTGCCAATAGTAGGTCACAAATTTGATGGCCATGAGTTTATTGATGATGTGTGTAAAACTGGCAGATGTTCTGCATATCTTACACATAGGGCAGATATAGTAGAAAAGGCCACACAGTATAATGTAAGCGCAATCTATTGCAACGATACATTGCAGGCGTATGCAGCAATAGCTAGGTGGCACCGCAAAAAATTTAATATACCAGTAATAGGTATTACCGGTACCAACGGCAAAACAACCACAAAAGAAATGATTGCCCATGTACTAGCCGCTCATGGTAATTGCCTTAAGACCCAAAAGAATTATAACAATGAAATTGGTGTGCCATTTACAATTTTACATTTAGATACTACGCACATGCATGCAGTCATTGAAATGGGGATGAATCACTCTGGTGAGATATCACGTCTTTCACATATAGCAATGCCCACAATAGCTGTAATTACCAATATTGGCGAGGGGCATCTGGAGTTTTTAGGTTCAACCGAAAATGTGGCTCATGCAAAATCAGAGATTATGGATGGGATGTCACAGGGTAGTATATGCATCCTTAACAATGACACAAAGCACACTGATATTGTAAAGAAGAAAGCGCGTGATAAAAATATTAAAATTGTAACATATGGTCTTACAGGTGATGTGTGCCCATCATCGTACTCATTATTCTGTGACAGAACCACAGTGGAGTATGATGGAATTGAAATTACCGTTCCTGCGTATGGTTTGCACAATGTATATGCGGCGATAGCTACCATTGCTGTTGCCCGGGTAATGGGCATACCACTTGATTCAGTAAAGGAAGCATTGCACAGTTTCAAGCCAGTGACGATGCGAAGTGACATTAAGAAAGGCCGCTGCATCATCATCGATGATTGCTATAATGCAAATCCACTGTCGATGGAGTATGCATTCAAAAGTGCTGCAATGGTATTTTCAGATAAAAGAAAGATTGCAGTGTTATCGGATATGAAAGAACTTGGGAGCCTTTCTAAGGATTTGCATTTTTCTGTTGGGACAAAATTACACGATCATGGCTTTGAGCGTCTATTTGTGTATGGGTCTGATGCACAGTATATTGCCCAAGGTGCAATTGCCGGTGGATTGAAAACTTCACAGGTGAGCGTGTTTAATACCAAAGAGGAACTGATTGCTTTTTTACTTACCTTTGTGAAGGAAGATGATGTGGTGCTTGTCAAAGGTTCCCGTTCAATGAAAATGGAAGAGGTAGTGAACGCATTAGAACAGTGAGGTGAATATGTTTTATCACTTTATTTTGCCTTTACAGGAATATCTGTCGTTTTTGCGATTGTTTCAATATATTACATTTCGTTCGGCGTATGCTGCATTGACGTCACTTTTGATAGTGTTGCTATTTGGCGGAGTGGTTATACGGTGGCTTACTCAGCTTCGCTTTAAAGAAGAAATCCGTACGCTGGGTCCACAGTCACATCACAAAAAGGCGGGAACTCCCACAATGGGTGGTGTACTAATTCTTGGTGCAGTACTAATTTCAGTGCTATTGTGGGGTAATTTTAATAACCTGTATGTCATTTTGTTAATAGTTATCACAATTCTTTTGGGTGTTCTGGGATTTATAGATGATTATATCAAATCAATACTGAAGAAAAAAGACGGTATTCCTGCGCGAGTTAAATTTTTACTGCAGTGTGTAAGTGCGCTTGTTGTTGCACTGTGTATATATTTTTTCCCATCTAATGCAAAAGAAGCTACCACGCTGTATGTCCCCTTTATTAATAAAGCAGTAGTTGATATGTCGTGGGTGTGGATAATATTTGCCATGCTTGTTATAGTGGGTAGCTCCAATGCTGTTAATCTGACTGATGGTCTTGATGGGCTTGCAATTGGAACTGTGACTATAGTTGTTGGTGTTCTTGCAGTGATGGCATATCTTACCGGACATCAACCCATTGCACAGTATTTGCGTATTCCCTATATTCCTCAGGCAGCTGAATTGACCGTATTTCTGGCTGCACTGGGTGGTGCAGGTCTTGGGTTTTTATGGTTTAACTCAAATCCCGCATCAGTGTTTATGGGTGATACCGGTTCGTTAGCGTTGGGTGGCATTATTGGTACTGTGGCCATAATGATTAAAAAAGAAATATTCCTGGTTATAGTTGGGGGCATTTTTGTTATTGAAGCGCTATCGGTTATGATTCAGGTTGTCTGGTACAAATTAAGAAAAAAGCGTGTATTTAAAATGGCGCCCATTCACCACCATTTTGAGCTATCAGGGTGGCCTGAGCAAAAGGTGGTGGTGCGCATGTGGATCATTGGCATTATACTGGCAATATTGGGTTTGAGTTCACTGAAGATTTTGTAATTGTGTGGCGACAGCTCCTATGAGCTATCGCCCATTTATAAATGGTCTTAATTTTTGTTAAAGGATAGAAACAGTGGAGCAGAAAAAACATATACTTGTAGTTGGATTGGGGTACAGAACAGGACTTGCGTCAGCTAATTTTTTATACAATAAAGGGTTTGCTGTTACAGTGTGTGATATAAAATCACGTGATGAGCTTATGCCCATTATACAAAAATTAAATCCCGGTATAACTGTGATAGCGGGCAATCAGGATAAAGCTATTCTTGATGCAGGATTTGACGAAATTGTTATAAGCCCTGGAGTTCCGCAGAGCATCCCATTAATTCAAGAAGCTAAAGCAAAAGGCATCCCGGTAATATCCGAAATTGAGCTGGCATACCGATATGGTAAATCGTATATCGTTGGCATCACTGGAACTGATGGTAAATCAACCACTACTATGCTCACTGCACACTGTTTGAAAGCAACTGGATTTGATGCACACCCTTGCGGCAACATTGGGATTCCCTACGTGTCAATAGTTGATGAATTAGCACAGGGTTCTGTTGCTGTGATTGAGCTTTCATCGTTCCAGCTTGAAACTATTCATACTTTTAAACCTGATGTTGCAATCTTCACTAACCTAACACCTGATCATCTTGACCGCTATGATTCACTTGAGGATTATTTCAATGCAAAGATGAACATTTCAAAAAATCAGGGGAGCAGCGATTATTTTATTGTAAACAGTGACGATGAATTTGTAATTACCCATCTGCCCCCATTGCAAGCAACTCAATATTCATTTTCGCTTCAAAAAGAGGCTGAGTGCTATTATAGGGATGGTGCAATTTATTGCACGCTGAATGGCAAACATCAATTGATAGCAAAAGCCGAAAAATTTAAAATATTGGGATTGCACAATGTTCAGAATGCAATGGCAGCAATACTGGCAACGCTTTCCATTGCAAAAAAGGCAAATAAAGAAATTAACCTTACTCAGCTTGAACAAGCGCTGTATAGTTTTGAGGGATTACCGCATAGAGTTCAAATGGTAGGAGTTTTTCAGGGCAGGTCATTTATAAATGATTCAAAGGCAACAACTGTGGGTGCCGTTATCATGGCGTTGAAGAGCATTCCGGCAAATGTGATTCTTATACTTGGAGGAAGAGCAAAAGGGGATGATTATTCAAGGCTTAAAAACTTTTTTAAGGGGAAAGTCAAAGCTTTAATACTTATTGGTGAAACCAAAGATGAGTTTGCAAAACTTTTTTATGATATACCGCATATCAAAGCGCATACCATGGAAGATGCAGTAATCAAGGCTATGGGGGTGAGCACACAGGGTGATACAATTCTGCTTTCACCGGCTTGTGCTTCATTTGACATGTATAAAAATTATGAAGAACGGGGGAATGATTTTATTGATATTTTCAGAAGGCTTTCACGGGGGCAATTGCGGTGGATGTAAAGGCAGTCATTGATACACGCAGGAAAGCCGAGCCAGAAATGGGGCTTTTCATAGTAGCGTTTATACTTATTGGTATTGGTATTGCAATGACTTACAGTGCAAGTGCTCTTTTTGCAGAGAGGACTTTTGGTGATTCTTTGTATTTTTTAAAGCGACAGTTACTTTGGAGCTGTATTGGTTTTATAGTAATGATGGTTGTACAGCAGATTGATTACAGGATCTATCAGCGCTACACAAAGATAATGCTTATCTTTACCCTTGTTGCACTGGTGCTGGTGCTTATACCGGGGCTGGGTATTGCTGTTAAAGGCTCATCACGATGGTTGGGATATGGAATGTTAAGATTCCAGCCGTCAGAGCTGGTGAAATTATTCATAGTAATATATTTTGCAAAAGTTTTTTCGTATGAACATCAGAGGGATATCAATGTATTGCAACTTCTGTTGCCACTACTTATTGTTGGTATTTTCTTTTTATTGATTTTGCTTCAGCCAGATTTTGGCACTGCAATGGATGTTGCAATCATTTCGGTGGTGCTGTTGTTTGTTTCAGGGTTTCCACTTGTATATATGATTGGGCTTGCAGTATTAAGTGTGCCCATGTTTTACCTTTTGATTTACCAGGTTGAGTATAGGCGCCAGCGTATAATGGCATTTTTAGACCCATGGTCAGACCGCTTTGGCAAAGGGTATCATATTATACAGTCTTTTATTGCATTTAAATTAGGTGGGTTTTTGGGCACTGGTCTTGGTTCGGGCACTCAGAAGATCAAGCGCCTGCCCGAGCCACATACCGATTTTATTTTTGCAGTGATTGCTGAGGAAACAGGCCTTGTGGGTACATTCAGTGTGGTCATTCTCTATTTGTTGTTTTTTTATTTTGGAGTAAAGATTGCATTGCGAGCACCGGATGAATATGGGAGACTACTTGCTATGGGATTAACGTTGCTTGTTACTGTACAGGCGTTCTTAAATATAAGCGTGGTGATTGGTGTATTACCTACCACTGGCATACCTTTACCGTTTATAAGTTATGGTGGCTCATCATTGCTGGTGACAATGATTGGTACAGGTATCCTGTTGAATATTTCAAAATACCGCGAGGTGGTTCCACAGGAGCTTAAACATAGCGGTGAGGTGTGGGTATGAAAAAGACGGTATTAATCAGTGGTGGAGGAACTGGTGGGCATATCATGCCGGGCATTGCTCTGTATG
Source organism: Spirochaetota bacterium (assembly GCA_026414805.1). Classification (NCBI taxonomy): domain Bacteria; kingdom Pseudomonadati; phylum Spirochaetota; species Spirochaetota bacterium. Next base: position 37,023 of record JAOAIH010000008.1, read on the forward strand.
AGGAATTTGCATCACAGGGATATACTCCTGTATTATTGGTGGGGAATGGAGATATAAAATTTTCCTCATTGAAAAGTATAGAAAATGTGCAAACATATAATGCACCCACGATGTGGAAGAATATATTTAACCTTCCTGCATTTACTCTGCAATTTGTTTCCGCATTGCTCTGGACAATGAGGTTTATAACAAAGAACAATGTTGCTGCAGTTATAGGAATGGGCGGGTATGTTTCAGCACCATCGCTGGTAGCAGCGCTTTTTAAAAAGATCCCGATATATCTGTGTGAGCAAAATGTTGTTCCCGGGATGGTGACCAATATGTTTGCAAAAAAAGCACAGGCAATATTTACAACCTTTGAAGCTACTGCTGAATTTCTTGATATTGAAATTGCACATACAATAATTCATTCTGGCAATCCTATCCGAAAACATGTTGTGCAACAAGTAGAAAAGGAAGTAGCGTTGAAGCGTTTTAATATGATGCACTGCAAAAAAGTTATATTGGTGATAGGCGGAAGCCAGGGTGCCTTAAAACTCAATGAGCTGATGTTTGATATGATAACACAGTATCCTGAAAATTTTGCTGATATAGGTATTATCTGGAGTACAGGCACATACTCATATGAACAATTTAAAGAAAAGCTGCAGAATGTAAAGCATCACGCTTCAATTTTTCTTGCGCCATATATTCTTGATGTTGAAAATTCGTATGCTGCGTGCGATATAGCCATAAGCAGAGCCGGTGCAGGCGTAATGATGGAGCTTGCAGCCTGGGGTATTCCATCAATTTTGATTCCCTATCCCTATGCTGCAAAAGACCATCAGAAGAAAAATGCTATGGAATTTGTAAAAGCAGGAGCGGCAGAGCTTGTGGAAAATGATGAAGCGACAGCTCAAAAAGTTGCTCCTTTGCTGTTTGATTTATTGGATAATGAAACATTGCTTGCAAAGATGGCTGCAAAGGCAAAATCTCTTGCAAGGGTTAATGCTGCCCGGGAGATAGTAAACTATATTATTAAAGATAGCGATTTGAAAAAATAGGAGCAGGGGAAGTGTTTAGAAAATCTAAAAAGCTACATTTTATTGGAATTGGCGGAATAGGAATGTCCGGTATTGCCGAGATATTAATTAATCTGGGATATGAAGTTTCAGGTTCTGATCTGCGGGAATCGGAACAGACCAAACGATTGCAAAAATTAGGAGCAACAATATATATTGGTCATTACCCTTCAAATATTAAGGATTACCACGTTGTTGTTACGTCTAGTGCAATTAATAAAAACAATCCTGAGCTTATAGAAGCAAGGAACCGTAAAATACCTATTATCCATCGCTCAGAAATGCTTGCTGAACTAGTACGTTTGAAACATGGTATTGGTGTAGCCGGTACACATGGCAAAACTACAACATCATCCATGCTTGCGTATGTACTGTATCATGGAGGTCTTAATCCAACCGCTGTTGTGGGTGGAAAGGTCCTTAACTTTGGAAGCAATGCACGAGTAGGTCAGGGAGAATACATAGTGTTTGAAGCAGATGAATCAGATGGTTCGTTCCTTAAGCTGTTGCCAACTATAGGTGTGGTTACCAATATTGATGCCGATCATCTTGATTACTATAAATATTTTGAAGGCATTAAAGAAGCGTTTATCACCTATATGAACAATATACCTTTTTATGGCTATTCGGTGGTATGTATTGATGATCCGGTTGTTTATGAACTTTTGCCACGAATTGAAAGGCCTTTTGTAACTTATGGATTTCATGCAAAAGCAGATTTCAGAGCAAGCGACATTCAGTTGTTAAATGGTTCTACACAATATAGTTGTTATTTTAAAGAGGATAAATTGGGGACTATAGTTCTTAATTTATTGGGCAAGCATAATATTATTAATTCACTGGCTGTTGTGGCAGTTGCCCTGGAATTGGGTTTATCATTTGAAGTGATTGCTGATGCTATCGCCGCATTTAAAGGTGTTGGTAGGCGCCTTGAAAAAATTGGTGAAGCAAATGGCATCCTTGTTGTGGATGACTATGGTCATCACCCAACAGAAATACGAGCAACGCTTCAAGCCATAAAACAGTTGGGTAGGCGAGTTGTTGTTGTTTTTCAGCCGCATCGGTATTCTAGAACTCAGTATCTGTATGATGAGTTTGGGCAAGCTTTTACTATGGCTGATGAATTGTTGTTAACTGAAATTTATCCTGCAGGAGAGGAGCCAATAGATGGAGTAAGCAGCCAGTTAATACAGCAGGCAGTCAAAAAACATGAAGGCAGAGATGTAGCAATCATATCGCATCTAGATGAAGTGCCTGAATATGTATGCAGGGTAGCCAGAAAAGGAGATGTAATTTTAACATTGGGAGCAGGTGATATTTATAAAGCTGCACCAAAAATCCTTTCTTCAATTGAAGGCAAGGGAGCAACTTCATGAGAAAGGCTTTTTACATAGTTGTCACGATTATTGTGCATGGAATGTTTTTTAGTGAAAGCTATGCAGCAGTAGTTGAAGTATCGCGTGTAACTGTGCAGGGATTAAAATACGTGGGAAAACACGAAATTATACAGCATGGCATATATGTTAAAGATGGGAAAATTTTTGTGGATGTAAATTCTTTACATGGTGCATTACAGAATAACATCATGATTGAATCATATTCTGTTAGTCTTGAAAATAATGTGTGTACAATACGTATTAAAGAAAGGGACATCATTGCAGTGCTGTTAGTTGATAAGGGCAATTCACTTTTTGTAATTGAGGTAGATCACAATTTAAAGATACTATCAACAGGTAGAGTTTATGCCTATGACAGGCCGATAATAAAAATAAACCAGGCTGAGATTATTGACAATAAACTATCGCCACGAATTATTAATATTCTTATGATTTTAAAGAAAATAATTAATAGCAATAGCGCTGTTGCAAGCAGGATCTCAGTGATCAATTGCATGAAACCTGAAGTTTCGTATGTACAGTTTCATGGTTTTACATCAAAATGTATATGGGATGAAACGTATAATGGACTTACATTGCTTGATGCTGTGATTGGGCTATATGATAGTAAGAGAGCTTATCCTGAAAATGCCGTTGTGACACAAAAACGAATGGTGGTATGGTGACAATATGAAAGAAGATACCATATTGGATAACATCGTAGTTGGCCTTGATATTGGCACAACAAAAACCTGTGCAGTCATTGGTTTTTTAAATGAAAATAAGCAGGTTGAGGTTGTGGGTGTTGGAGTTGCACCTTCAAAAGGTTTAAAGAATGGCATAATTGTGAATATTGATAATACCGTATCATCAATTGTTAAAGCGATAGAAGATGCAGAACTCATGGCAGGCTGTGAAGTAAGCTCGGTGTTTGTTGGTGTTACTGGGCAGCATATAAAAGGGGAAAACTCAAGAGGTGTTGTGGCTGTTGCAAACAGAAGCAGAACAATAACACCATTGGAAATGAAACGGGTTATTGAGGCAGCACAGGCAATTGTTATTCCAATGGACAGGGAAATAATTCATGTGTTGTCAAAAGAATTTGCAGTTGATGACCAAACTGGAATTAAAGATCCAATTGGTATGAGCGGGGTGAGGCTTGAAGCGGAGGTACATATAATTACCGCTTCAACTACCAGCATACAAAATCTGGTTAAATCAATTAATAAGGCTGGGTTCACTTGCAATGATATTGTATTTTCGCCGCTTGCTTCTGCAGAGGCTACATTAAGCCGTGATGAAAAGGACCTTGGTGTGGCACTTGTGGATATTGGTGGGGGCACAACAGATATTATTATCTTTATTGAGGGAGGAGTAGCATATTCTGCAGTGTTGGGCATTGGTGGCATTCATGTGACCAACGATATATCCATAGGCTTGAGGACGCCAATAGATTCTGCAGAAGTAATTAAAAAGAAATATGGTTGTGCAGTGGTTGATTTGGTTGATGCTTCGGAAACCATTGAGGTACCATCAGTTGGAGGAAGGGCTCCACGGCGGTTGTTTAGGCATGAGCTTGCACAGATTATTGAACCGCGTATGATTGAAATAATGGAGATGATTGATAATGAGCTAGTAAAAAGCGGCAAAAAGGAAATACTGGCGGCAGGGGTGGTGCTGACGGGTGGTGGCAGTATGATTGAAGGAACGGTGGAAGCAGCTGAAAGGGTATTTGGCATGCCAGTACGAATAGGTGTTCCTGAAAATATAGCAGGGTTGAAGGACGTTGTGTCAACCCCTGTATATTCAAATGGTGTTGGCCTTTTAAAATATGGAACTAAGATGAGCCAGGTAAGGCAAACAAGAAAGACCAAAAGTGCATTTACCAGTTTCAAGGATAAGTTAAAGCAGATTTTTAATGATTATTTATAATAATAGGTATTGGAGCGTAAATTTTTATTAATTTTTTTAAAAAATAATGCGACATAATAAAAAAGGAGGAAATAATGTTTAAATTTGAAGAAGAACCACAAATGAACACTATTATCAAGGTTGTTGGTGTTGGAGGTGCAGGCAATAATGCTGTAAACAGGATGATTGCAACAGGCCTTGAAGGTGTGGACTACATCGTTGTGAATACGGATGCCCAGCAGTTGAAAGCCTCTTTAGCTCAAAACAGGATACAGATAGGAGCTAAATTAACAAGAGGGTTAGGAGCAGGTGCTGATCCAGCAATTGGAAGAGAAGCTGCTCTGGAAGATAGGGATAAGCTGGAAAAGGCATTGAAGGGAGCGGATATGGTATTTATCACTGCGGGTATGGGCGGTGGTACAGGGACAGGAGCTGCGCCTATCGTTGCTGAAGTGGCAAAAGCATGTGGGGCACTTGTAGTAGGTGTTGTTACCAAGCCATTCCGCGTTGAAGGTAGAAGGAGAATGCAGCATGCCGAGGAAGGGATTAGAAACCTTAAAGAAAAGGTTGATACGATAATTGTTATCCCCAATGACTTATTGTTAAAAATTATTGATCGCAATACCCCTATAGATCAAGCGTTTAAACTGGCAGATGATATATTGCGTCAGGGCGTGCAGGGAATAGCAGATATTATTATGGTAACAGGTTTGGTAAATGTTGATTTTGCAGATGTCCGCACTGTCATGAAAGAAACTGGCGATGCAATTATGGGAGTTGGTATTGGTGTTGGTGAAAACAGAGCTATTGAAGCAACACAGATGGCAATAAACAGCCCATTGCTAGAGGAATCGGGCATTGATGGAGCAAAGGCAGTGTTGCTTAATATAGCTGGTGGCAATGATTTATCGCTACATGAAGTAAATGAGGTAACAGATATTATTAATAAACAGGTTGATCCAGATGCAAACATCATTTTTGGAGCTACTATCGACCCTGCACTTGATGACAAAATAAGGGTAACAGTGATAGCAACGGGTTTTGACCGCAAGCTTAATATATTACATCGCCCCAACGAATTGGATAGAGCTACTGGAACTCCATTGACTGTGATTGAAGGTAGAAATAATAAGGAAAGAGTAGAAAAGAAAGTTCCTGTGCAGATGAAGTCATTTTCTCTTGATTATGAAAAAAGAAGAGTAAAAGACTATTCACATGAGGATCTGGATATACCAGCATTCCTGCGACGCAGTGCAGATTCGCAGTAAGTATTATTGGATATTCTCAATAATTTTTAATGAACTGGATTTTTTTGTTTGATCTGAATCAAATAGCAATATGATTTCGGTTCTTTTATTACGGTGTATAACAAAATAAAATTCAGAAGCCAATTTGCGCATGAGGTCAATCCCGCGTCCGGTTTCTGATATTTTATCACTGATATCTTCTCCTGTTTGAGCAGCTTTGAGGATTAGCTGTTCCTGTTCAATGGCTTTATGAATGCTTTGAAGTATTTTTTCTTTAGTGAGTGTACCCTGATAATCGGTGATTGCTATTGCGTATGTTGTTGGATTGCAGCAAAAGGTAATATCCACAAATTGACCTTCTTTGAGTTCTATAGGTATACGCATTTCTTTTTCCTGTGTATAGCCATGCGAATGGTAGACTGCATTAATAATCATCTCGTTCAGAATCAGATATAAAATACTTTTGTTTGCAATTGTAAATCCCCATGATTCAATAGTGGCAAGGATAGTATCCACAGCAGGTTGAATTTGTTTTGAAGAATTGATTCTAATTGCTTTGTTGTTTAGAATATTGCTTACATAGTGTTCAAGTCCAAATATATTTTTGCGGGAAATAATTTTGTTAACAAGAGATGTAAATTCATTCATGTTAACCGGTATTTTTAATACATTGCCAATACCCTGTGAAAAGATCTTATCAAAAAAAGTATCTATGTCTTTTTCAGTAATCATTATGGCAGGAATATACGTATAATGTTTTTGCAAATAATTATAAAGGTCAAATGCATTGTCACCAGGAAGCTCAACCTGTGATATCACAAGGTCTACATCATGCATGTTTAGTGTAGTAATTGCATCATACGCTGATTCCGCAACCAATACAGTATAATTGGTCAGCAAATATTTCTGTAATTCATTTTTATAATCGGTGTGGTCAACTATTAATATGGTGTTCATAAAAGCTCATAGATTGTATAAGATTTATTTTTTGTCCTAATAGTTGTCGATAGTTACTGATATAAAAAATTATGCTAAAATAAAGAATAAAATCATTGACATTCTATTCAAATTACACGCATAATACGTAAAAATAAAATATCGTATATTTTATCGTCAAAAATTGTGAGGTGAACAATGAAAAAAATAATGCTATTAACATTATGTGTGATGTTTTCATTTGTCATAGTGTCTGATGGCGGGATGGCCCAGGATAAAGCAAAGAAAAGTGCAAAGGAATATATAGCCGATCTTTCAAGCAGCGATGAAGCTACTGTTGTGGCTGCAGAAGAGTGGATTGCTGATAACAAGGAAAAAACTGCATTGCCAAAATTGCAAGAACTTTTGCGAAGCGACAGCAGAGTAAAAGTAAGATTATACGCAGCCATAGCATTAGGTGAAATAGCAAAAGAAGAGGGAGCAGAGAGCCTTAATAATGCATTACTGAATGATCCAAGTGCTGATGTTCGTTATGCTGCTTTGCTTGGCATAGCTCGTATTGGATCTAAAAGTTCGTATGATGCTGTACAGAAAGCACGGGAAAGTGAGCAAGATCCATTTATCAAGGACCTTATCAAAAAGATGGAAGATAAATTCAAAGGAAAATAACTTTTACATCAAATTTACAATAAAAGCATGTAGGGTAAAAACTACATGCATTTTTTATTTTAATATATGTGTTTTATGACTTCATGAATTTAAAACCCAATAATTTTGTTGTTACTGTCATTAAAGGGGTGATGGAAATCCATTCATCTACCATTTGTCGGGGATTGATGCGTCTTCTCTTTCACAATACTATGGTGAAATTCTTAATGTAGTATGTATTTACAAAAGTCAGGATTCAGTGTAAAATGGTGAAGATAGTTCTAAAATCAATCCTAAAAATAAATTTAAGGACGATGTTCAGGATGTTGTTTTTTAGGTGAGATTGGCAAGACAGTTGTCTTGTTAAATCAAGGAATTTAATAACTTTGAAACAATTATTTTGATTATAAGGAATATAAGAGTGGAATCAAAAGTTAAATATGTGGTTTTTGATATAGAGTCAATACCTGATGCAACCTTAATAAAGCAGGTAAAATATCCTCATCTACAAATAAGCGAACACGATGCTGTTATCAGGTTTCAGGAAGAGATACTGAATATATCGGACGGTTCAACATGGTTTATACCTGTTACATTTCAGTTGCCGGTAGTAGTTTCAATGCTTGAGGTTGATGAAAAGTTTTTCCCCATACGAATGCGAACGCTGGATGAGCCACAGTTCAGGATTGAACAGGTTGTAAGGCAATTCTGGGAAGTTATAGAAGGGGAATATAATGATGCTTCTTTTGTTACTTTTAATGGGAGGGGTTTTGATTTCCCTTTAATGGAACTTATGGCATTCAGGTTTGGTGTAACTGCTAAGCGGCATTTTAAAGATAAGTTTGCTTCACGATTCAGGTTTGGAACCAAACATATTGACCTTCATGATTGGTTATCCAATTATAGTGCAATAAAGATGCAAGGTGGATTAAATTTGCTTGCCAAGGTAATTGGCAAACCTGGCAAGGTAGAAATGACTGGTGATGATGTGTATGATCTTTATAAAGCAGGAAAAATAACCGAAATACACGAATATTGTGTGTCGGATGTGCTTGATACATACTTTGTATTTTTACGTACCCGTGTGATGGTAGGTGAACTGAGCCCTGAAAGGGAAAATACAATTGTACAACAGACCAGAGCATTCCTGGAGCAACATAAATCCACATGCAGAGGATTTGAACAATATTTACTTAACTGGAAGTAGATTTTAGCCTATATCTATTGTGATAATTGTTATATCATCGGTAATGTTTTCTTTGCTTTCTGCCCAAAGTAATGCTTCATCAATAAGCCTATTTAAAAATTCACTGCCTTTTAGATGTTTGATTTTATGGATTGAGTTTATAAGCAATTCTATATCGTAGTAATGCTTAAATTTATTGGTAATATCTATAAGTCCATCAGTATAAAGAATTATCCTATCACCATTATGTATTTTGATTTGAGTGCTGTCAAAGACCATTGATGGGAACACGCCAATTACATTGCCTTTAGTTTTGATTTCTTCAATAGAACCTGTTGCAGCATTGAGATAAATAGGGTAAGGATTTCCTGCCCCACAAAAACGAACTACCATGTTTTCAGTGTCAAGATAGCAGTATAAAGCACTAATTGGTTGATTACCAGTTTTTCCAATAAGTAAATTATTGATATTTGTTAGCACCTTTTCTGGATGTTCAGCATATTTATACTGTAAAGTGAATGCGATATTTACTGTAGATGCTATTATTGATGCAGGTATTCCATGGCCAGTAACATCTGCTATGAATATCCCTGCATGTTTGTTATCAATATTAAAAAAATGGTAAAAATCACCTCCTATAGAATTCACCGGCAAATATAGAACATCAATTGAAGCACCTGAAAGCCTGGGAGATACTGGCGGCAAAATATTTCTTTGAATTTTTCTGGCTACATCCATTTCATTTGATAGAATTATCAGGCGTTGTTGTTGATTTATATATTCCTCAAATGCAATTAAAGTTTGGGTTACAACAAATATAAGGATACCAAAATGGCTTGTATTTACTGTTTTTACTATCTGATGTGAAAAGAATATATCGTTTATGAGGCAACAAAAACCAGCAATAAGACCAAAGTAAAATAGCCGTTTTGTTTTTAAATTTTTACCTGTTTCTTTAAAAAGAATAATAAGAAGATAAAAGCTGATACATACAAGGGCTAATTGAATAAATATCAGGGAAGCTGATACAATATGGAGAGAAGCTACACACACAAATAAAGTAAATAATCCAAAATAACTATCGTTTATCAATATATAATGCCTTTTAATTGTGCCTTTATACAAACTGTCTACAAAATGACAAAAGAGTATAGGCGATAGAGTTATCGTCAAGTATGAAAGCCTGAAATTAAGGCCCCATGGTGGGCTAAAGAAGCATATTAAAAGCATGTCGTTGATAACAAGAATGCGTAAAGCAACTATAAGTGAAAAAAGTCCTAAAAAGATATTTTGTTTTGATTTATTGATAAGATATAATCCTAAATGGTAGATACCAATTATAAACAATGAAGCAAAAACAAAAAGTTGAAGGTAAATAGATTTATTGTGTAAGTTTTTAATTACCTGGGGAGTTCCATAATAAATTGGATGTATAATGCCGCCATTGCGTTGCTGAAAATTAGCCACCTGAATGTAAATATCGGTTTTTGGTGATTTTACTATAAATTGTATGATTGCAGGCAACTGGTTAGGTATCATTTTGTCTTTGCTGGTAGCAACAAATCCGCTATGTGCCGAAAGAATTCCATTGATGTATACAGAGTGAGAAGTAAAAGTGAAGGGCATTTTCAAGAACATAATTTTGCCAACTGTACTTTTAGAATGCAAAATTGTAATATGATACGTTCCGTAACCGTGCGATGGATAAGATTTAAAATGTTTTTGTTTATTCCATGGTCGGGGAACAGTAATATATGCAACCACGGGGTTTTGTAATTTTAATTGGTCATTATTTTCTATTAAATAATGCCAGTAAAACTTCCAAGTCCCTTCTAAATTTATTGGGCGTGAGATAGTGTTTTCAATATTTCTAAGGTCGATTATTCCATTATTTACATAAGCTTTAATAGCAACATCAGTATTGCAGGATGGAATTACAAAACATAATAAACATACAACATAATGATAAAAAATCTTTTTGTAGATTGACATTACATCAAATAATTAATTTTGTAAATTTCGTAAAAAGTACATGAAATAGTAATAAAGTAAAGAAAAATTTTGAATACAGCACGCATTGTTTATACCCGGGCGTAGTGCGATACGCTCCGGGTAAAGGTACATTAACTTTCAAAAACAGCACCACGATCAGCCGAAGAAACCATAAGGCTATAGCGATACATGTATCCGGTGGTAATTTTTGGTTTAGGAGCTTTCCATTTTGCAAGACGTGCTTTAATTTCATTATCATCAAGCTTCAGTGTAAGCTTTTTAGCGGGGATATCTATTTCTATTATATCGCCATCTTTTACTATGGCAAGTGGACCACCTGCAGCAGCTTCTGGCGAAATATGACCAATTGAAGAGCCACGAGTTGCACCTGAAAATCTTCCATCGGTAATAAGTGCAACTTCTTTATCCATTCCCATTCCTGCAATAACTGATGTTGGTGTAAGCATTTCACGCATTCCAGGACCACCACGGGGACCTTCATAACGGATGACAATGACATCGCCTTTTTGTATCTGCCCACCCATGATTGCTTTTACAGCTTCTTCTTCTGAATCAAACACCCTGGCAGGACCACTATGTTTTAACATTGATGGATCTACAGCAGCCTGTTTAACAATACACCCATCAGGAGCCAGATTTCCTGTTAACACTGCCAACCCTCCGTCTTTATGCACAGGCTTGTTGACCGAACGTATTACAGAAGTATCAGCAATTGTTTTATCCTTCACATTTTGTGCAATCGATTTTCCTGTAACTGTCATGCAGGTGCCATGAATAAGTCCGTGTTTAAGCAGTTCGTTCATCAAAGCAGGGATTCCACCAGCATAGTGAAGGTCTACCATGTGATGAGGGCCTGAGGGTGCAATGCTACATAAATGCGGCTGTGCGCTCAGAAATAGGTTGTATATCTTTAAGCCGTATAGGTAAACCTGCATAATGAGCTATCGCCGGTATATGTAACGCAGTATTTGATGACCCACCAATTGCCATATCCACAGCTAGTGCATTTTCAATGGCTTTTTTTGTTACAATTTTGCGCGGGGTTATCTGTTTTTTAACAAGTTCCACTATCTTTTTTCCACTTTCTTTGGCAAGGCGTAGGCGGTCGGACATGACAGCAGGTATGGTACCATTATAGGGAAGTGCCAACCCCAACGCTTCGGTGAGACAGTTCATGGAATTTGCTGTGTAAAGCCCTGCGCATGATCCTGCACCAGGACAGGCTGCGCACTCAATTTCATATAACTCCTCTTTTGTAATAATCCCTTTGGCTGCTTTGCCTACAGCTTCAAATACATTGTCCACGGCAATTGGCTTGCCTTTATATATACCCGGAAGCATGGGACCTCCGGATACAATAATTGTAGGTATATCAAGTTTAACAGCTGCAATAATCATGCCAGGAACTATCTTATCACAGTTTGGTATCATTACTAAACCATCAAATGCATGGGCTTTTGCCATAATTTCTATTGAGTCAGCAATCAGCTCACGTGAACCCAGGGAATATTTCATACCAATGTGATTCATTGCAATTCCATCGCATACTCCTATAGTGGGGAATTCAATTGGAGTGCCACCTGCAGCAATAACGCCTTTTTTAACTGCTTCAGCCACATTTCGCAAATGGATGTGTCCTGGAATTATCTCATTAAATGAATTTACAACGCCAATCAAAGGTTTTGCTAATTCATCGTCGTTTAGCCCTAAAGCTTTGAATAGTGAACGGTGTGGAGCTTTTTCAATTCCTTTTTTAACGCGATCGCTGATCATAAAAAAATCCTCCTTGCTTGCATAGACAATATTGTAAGTAGTATGAGTTATATACGTAAAAAATTGTAAATTAAAATTTTAAAAAATTATAAATAACAAAATCATCTTGACAAAATGTTATTTTTATCATTACATCAGCATATTTTATTATTGCTATAGTTATTATGTTTAACCCGTTAAAAATATTTAAAAATACAAAAGTTGGTATTGCACTTGGAAGTGGTGGTGCAAAAGGAGTTGCACATATTGCAGTTCTTGATTATTGCATTAAAAAAGAAATTCCAATTTCCATGATTGCAGGATCAAGTATAGGTGCTGTGATTGGTTCATTATATGCGTATGGTGCATTGCCTGAATTCACAGCGTTTTTAAAATCAGTAAAGGGTAACGATTTATTTGCATACTTTGATCCGGTGTTTCCCAAAACAGGGCTTATACAAGGCAAGCGGGTAATGGAGTTGTTATCAAAATTTATTCCCAAAAGTGTTGATCTTGAAGATCTTTCAATACCGGTTGCAATTGTTGCAACCGATTTTTACACTGGCAAACCAGTAGTATTTAAAAAAGGTAACGTTCTTGATGCAATACGGGCAAGCATATCAATACCTGGAATATTTGTTCCTGTTAAATACATGGATACTGTGCTCATTGATGGGGGTGTCAGCAATCCATTGCCCATTGATGTGGTTAAACAAATGGGTGCTGGCATTATAATAGCTGTTAATCTGCATCCAACAATTAAAGTTAAAAGGGCGATAGCTCCTACAATTATACAAAACAAAACAGCTCACACAGAAAATTCATCAAATGATATTATTGAACATGTTGATAAAGATTTACTGGATACACAAGCAGTGGTTGCCAAACAAGCAAAAGGGTGGTTACACAGTGTAAAACGGTGGCTTGGCGTATCAACCGAGCAAAGCAATAAAACCCAAAACCAGGATGCAATGCCAAATATTTTTGAGATAGTAGCTGGAACAATTGACATTATGGAATATATGAATACAACCCTTATGATAACGTATAATAAGCCTGATGTGCTTGTTGAGCCAAATCTTGTTGAAGTTGGTACGCTGGATTTTACAAAAGTTGATATTCTTTTACACGAAGGTTTTGCAGCCTGCCAGCGGGTTGAAAAAGATATAACTCGTAAAGTAGTCAGGTGGATGTAATGACGAAAAGCAAGGCACAGTTATTAGAGGATTTACGCCTTAATGATATTGGCAATTGCACCCGTTGTAAGCTCCATACAACACGCACTACAATTGTATTTGGCGAAGGCAATCCAGAAGCTTTGGTCATGTTTATTGGTGAAGGGCCTGGTAAAGACGAAGATGCTCAGGGCAGACCATTTGTGGGCAAAGCGGGACAGCTTTTAACTGCTGTCATTGAAAAGGGTATGAAACTAAAGCGCAGCGATGTGTATATTGCCAATGTAGTGAAATGCAGACCAACAGTAAATTTAGAATTGATGCGCGACAGACCACCGGATGATGAAGAAACAGCCGCTTGCGGTCCGTTTTTAAAAAAGCAAATAGAGATTATAAAACCAAAAGTAATTGTGACATTAGGAAACCCTTCAACAAAATTTTTGGTTAATCCAAAGGAAGGCATAACAAAAGTGCGTGGTGTATGGCATATCTATAATTCAATTCCTGTAATGCCCACCTTTCACCCTTCATATATTTTGCGTAATGGTGGCGACAACAGCCCGCTTAAACGTCTGCTATGGGAAGATATCAAAAAGGTTATTGCATATTGTAATGGCGAAATCACGTTGGAAGATATATTTGGGAAATCTCCCATAACGTTAGATTTGAGTATAAACCACGACACCAGTGAAAAACGTGATGATGAAGTACAGGGGAGTTTGTTTTAAAATGCTGTATGTATTGCAGGCAGCGATTGCTGTTGCTATCGCCCAATACAATTATTATGTATTTGATGATACATGATAGGTATGTTATCAAATAATTGAATATATACTATTTTACAATAATCTTTTGTGGGGGTATGTGTATGGCAACAATTGAGGTGAAGGAAATTGATATTAATGACAAAAAAATGATGAAGCAGTTTATCATGCTTCCATGGAAAACAAAGATTTACGAAAATGATCCAGCATGGGTGCCACCTATTATTGCTGATCAAAAAAAGCTTTTTAATCCAAAAACAGGATATTTTTATGAAATAGGACAGGTTGCATATTTTTTGGCGTATAAAAATGGTACACCTGTTGGTAGAATTACAGCGCACATTAACAGATTATATGAAGAAAAATATAATACAGAGACTGGCTTTTTTGGATTCTATGAGGCCATTGATGATCTGGATGTGGCACGTGCGTTATTTACTGCTGCTGAGGACTGGTTAAGAAAAAAAGGAAAAACCCGTGTTGAGGGACCTCAGAGTTTTTCAATTTATGATTCAGTTGGGTTTGAGGTATTGGGCGAAGATATAATGCCGGTAGTAGGGCTTTTTCACTTTGCTCCATATTATAAAAATCATGCAGAAGCATGTGGCTATACCAAATGTATTGACTGGCACTGCTTTTTAGTTAAAAAGATTGATGATTATAAACCGTATTTAAAAGATGTACGTGAAAATATAATGAAGACACAGGATGTTAAGTATGTGTACTACACACCAAAAGAATTAAAAAAGCGTGCAAAAGAAATTCATGAAATTTTTAATAAAGCATGGGAAGGTAACTGGGGACATCTGCCATTGACACAAAAGCAATTTGATATGCTTGTTGAGGAATTAAAATTGGTTGCAGTGCCTGAGCTTATAGTCTTTGCCGAAAAAGATGGCAGAACTGTTGGATTCATTGTATCACTACCTGATATGAACCCTGCACTAAGGATACTCAATGGACACCTATATCCATGGCGGTTGATAAAAGCATTGAGGTATATCAAGAAAGTAAAAAAGATACGCACAATAATTATGGGTGTATTGCCTGAGTATCGGGGGCAAAAAATTGATGATGTGTTTTATCTTTACACAATAGAAAATGGTATACGGCTTGGTTATGTTGAATCTGATTGCTCATTAATTGTTGAGACTAATTATAAAATGATTGGAGCTCTTAAGCCGCTTAAAGCGCAAATTTATAAAACCTATCGTATTTATGAAAAGAAAATATGATATAAAATACAAAGCTGTTACAACAGTTTGAAAAGATTTTATTAAAAAGCACCCTTGAGCTATGAAGAATTACTTGCGTTGATTGATGGCATGTGGAAATTAGGCGTAAGCTTAGGGGTGCTACAGCCTAAGCACACCTTTAGAAGGCTCCTAAGCTGGTATCTGCATTGCGTGGATATTAAATTGTTTAAGGAAGAAATAACAAGAATTTGTAAGGCGTTATATCATAATAACATACCATACATGGTAGTTGGGGTGCAGACAGTATTTTTGTATGGTAAGCTGTGCCTTACGCGCGATATAGATATAACGCTGGGTGTTGATGTTAAAATGTAGTATGCTTCCGCTGAAAATGTTATAATTTAAAAAATATTTGCTGGAAGAAAAAAAGATATTGAAGGTGGTAGAATTATCATTGCAAGGCAAAAAATTGATGATACATATATAATAAAATGGTTGCAAGATTTTGACAAAGCTTTTGATAAGTAATTTGTTGCTATATAATAAGAAATTAATAATCAAAGATAAGTTGTTTTTCATTCACTGTGGTATTTATGAAACGAAACCTAATTAGCGGACAAACAAAAACTGAAGAAATTGCAAATGTCATTACTCACAGTATTGGCATTGCGCTTGGCATTGCAGGCCTTGCTATTTTAGTTGTGTATGCATCAATAAAGGGTGATCCATGGAAGATAGTTTCATTTGCTATTTATGGAGTTACAATTATAGTTCTCTACAGTGCATCAACAATGTATCACTCAATAAAAAATATTAGCTTTAAAAAGTTTTTTCAGGTGTTGGACCACTCCTCAATTTTTTTACTTATTGCTGGCACTTATACTCCATTTGTACTTGTGACTATGCGTGGTGGGTGGGGATGGTCAATTTTTGGAATTATATGGGGACTGGCAATTGCCGGCATTATAGTTAAAATTATAATGGGTACAGGCGGCGATAAGCTTTCTACTATAGTATATCTTGCTATGGGCTGGCTCATAATCATTGCATTTCATAAAATAATTGCGGTGCTACCCATTATGGGAATAATGTGGCTTGTAATTGGGGGGTTGTGTTATTCAATGGGGACAATATTTTTTTTGCTGGATAATAAGTTGCCCTTTAATCATTCAATATGGCATTTGTTTGTATTAGCCGGAAGTATAACACATTTTTTTGGTATACTTTTTTATGTGCTGCCGTATTAAATGTATTTATTTAACAATATCCTAATAGATGTAGATGCAGAGGAATCTTGTAGTCGGATCCATGATAGTACCTATCCACACCATAATACAAATTTATTTTCTGATAGTATTTTAAACCTTTAAACTGGGAGTGTCCTTTACTTCTGCATCCTATTTCAAGTAAAATTTTTTTGCCTTCATGTAACTCTTTGAATAACTTTCGATAGTTTTTTATAAAATGCACCTCATCTATAAAAAAAGATGAAATATCATATTCCTTATGCAATGTAATAATAATTTTCTTTATATCGATGCTATGATCTAATGTATCAACAGATATGTACATGCTTGCAGGTATTTGGTTTCGTAACTGCCACAGTAGTACAGTTTTACCAACTCACTGTATGGCCTACTATCCCGGTAAAAGGTTTTCCAGTTCATTCACGTTTATAGTATATAAAAGAATGCTCTTTTTGTTAAGTGATTTTACAAAATGTATATCATTTTGTTTAATGATTTGATAGAAAGCTATTAATATCAAGTATATAAATCATACGGTAACTTGCAAATTGTATTTAAATAATGAAAAAAAATATGGTATTGTTATAAATACATCTTAAGGCAATATAATCAAGGTTTTTAATGTAATGGCGTTTACATTGGTTTATGGTAGGATAATGGCTAAACGCATGTATTAGTACAACTGTTATAATTATAATGTTTTTTCTTCTGGTATAGCTGCAACGTCTATATCAAGTGATTCATTGAATATTTGTAAAATATTTTTTGTGCAATTTGCTATTTTTGAAGCATTAACCAAATAGGCATAAAACAAAATACTTAGCCGCGTTTTAGAAGTTTCATCCTGTACACGTCGTATTTGCTTTTTATCAAATTCTGATATCAAATGAGCCAATCTGTTACATTTTTTTTCAACAAGCGATAAGTCGGCAATTTTATCTTTTTTAAGAGATTGCGCAGTGAAATTCAATAAGTCCTTCAGGTGTTCAATTATCTGTTCCAATTCGGTTATCTGTACTTTAAGAAGCCCTTTATGATGGTTTTCAACATGAAGATACGAGCGGACTGCAATATCGCGCTGGCTTTCTGCAATATCCTGTAAATTGCTTATAATCTGTGCATACCGTTGAGTTGCTGAAATATCCATCTTATGCAAAAGACGTAATGTTTTAAAAATATTAGCAACTATAATATTGACCCATTCCTGTATATTTTTGGAATCATTGCGAGCAATTCGTAGCTCAACACGGTCATACAGTTTTAAGCCGTTAAAGCTCCTTACAACGGATTTTGAAATTTCTTCAAGAAGTTTCCCTGTCTGTTCAAATGTTATTTTAATAGCCGGGATGGGATCTTTAATTTTACGTAAATTATATACTTCAATTTTGCTTTCTACTTGTGTTTTTTCTTCATGTTTAATGTGATTTTTCCATAACAAATAGGCCGATAGGGCTACCAATAAAATGATTCCTATCCCTGACAGTTTATAGATTATCATTGCATACACAAATGAAATTGTGAATGCCATAAACGCAGTAAAAAACCATCCACCAATAACTGTCATTACCCCCGAAACTCTATATACAGCACTTTCCCTATCCCATGCACCATCGGCAAGTGAGGTTCCCATTGCAACCATGAAGGTAACATACGTTGTTGATAGGGGGAGTTTTAGTGAAGTTGCAAATGCAATCAGTGCACTTGATACAACTAAATTTACTGATGCCCTGATAAGATCAAATGATACAGGCCTACCATCTTCTGATTGCCCATTAAACAATGCAATATCTTTACGCTTGTTAATTATTTCAATAATTCTTTTTGGTATGAATATTTTTACTGTATCAATAAAGTTTACAGTCATTCGTACTATAACTCGTGCAAGGAAAAATGGCTCAAACCGCTCAAGTCCCTCGTCCTGTCTTCCTAAATTCACTTCGGTCTTTGTTACTGTTCGTGCTTTTTTTGATACCCATAAGGTTATTGCCATAATTATGCCGGCTAAAAGTAGAATAAAAGTGTTGGTTTTAACTGGCTCATTGAGTGCTTCCATAGTAACGGTGAGGGGATTGGCAAAAAGTTTAGCATGGGAAAATGCACTGAATCCAGCAAGCGGAACGCCAATAAAATTTACTAAATCATTTGCTGCAAATGCCATTGCCAGTGCAAATGTACCTGCTAAAACAATTGATTTAAGTATATTAATATTAAACAAACTTGCAGTTATCTGTAATACTACTGCACTGCATATAAATGTACCCAGTATAATAGTGTAACTGTGAGTTTGTATCCATTGTATCTGTTGAGCTGTTAAAAACGATGCGCCCTTTGCACCTTTTATAAGTATAAAGTATACTATCATTGAGAGGGCAAATCCACCCCAAATGGCTCCATACCGTTTTAAGCGCGACATGAAGTCAAATGTGAATATCATGCGGGATATAAATTGAAATATTACACCTGCAGTAAATGCAATAATAACTGATAAAAGAATACCTGATATAATACCCAAGACTTTGTCGGTATTAATATAATCTCCTAGTAGAGCATAATTTTTTGTTGTATTGAAAATTTTTATAAGCGATAGCGCAACGGAAGCACCCAGTAATTCAAATATTATTGAAACCGTTGTTGAAGTAGGGATCCCAAATGTATTGAATAAATCCAATAAGATAACATCAGCAAGCATTACAGCTAAGAATATGATTATGAGCTCATACAGTACAAAATTTGAAGGATTAAATATACCTTTACGCGCTATTTCCATCATTCCGCTTGAAAATGTCACACCTGCTAAAATACCAAGGCTAGCAACAATTAAAATAGTTTTAATGCTGGCAACTTTTGAGCCTATAGCTGAATTTAAGAAGTTTACCGCATCATTGGCAACACCAACAATAAGGTCTAATATTGCTAAAACAAGCAAAATAAACAACGATAAATATATTATTTCCATTGTTACCTGCCTTTAATGATTGTTTGGTAGTACACGTGAAACAATTATTGCATATTGAAAAATAGTGTGATGACTTGTATAAGCTGGCAGAAATTATAAATGAGGGATATTTTAGTCAATATCTTTTATAAAATAAATTTTTAAAATTCTTCAACTAAAAATTGTAAAAAAAACTAGCTTCCACGAGAAATGGAATCAATAAAGAATGGAATCTATATTATAAAATAAAAATTTTAGTAAGCGGGACATTATATGTCACTGTGCGCAGTATAAATTGCATTTAAAATTCTATTGTGAAATTGTTATTATGAGCAATGAAGTAAACAAGTAGCTTATCACAGTTGAAATGTAGGTAAATATACATAGTGATTGCTGTAATGGTGTGGCGATAGTTACTGTAAAAGTAAATAGTAGATATTCAATACCAATATTACGATATTGTTTCTTTAAAATATTGCAGTAATGATATTATCTAAGTCCAGGTGATTACTATGCATTGCTAAGAGTAAAAAATGATTGAAAAATTATAATTTAATAAAATATAGTAATGATGTAACAGGTGTTCTTAAATTTAATTAAATAGTGAAATAAAAACACTGTGAAATTTAGAAAAGATAACATATTTTTTTATATACAATTATAATAAAAGATGATGGCGTTGAAATGCGCTGGTGAAGGATGAATTTAATGATCTATAAATTATATAGCTAAACTAATATGAATACTGAATTTTATCTTTACACAAGTAACAACCTTGAATTTCTAGTTGATGAGTTAGGTAAACTACTTTTTAAAAAAAGGAAAAACGATATTCTTTCTCCTCACACTATTATTGTGCAGAGTTTAGGAATGCAGCGTTGGATATCGTTGCAGTTAGCTCAACGATATGGTGTTTTTACAAACTGCCTGTTCCCTTTTCCGCAACAATTTGCATTAGATGTTTTTAAGGCTGTGATTCCTGACTATGAGCTATCGCCCTTGTATGAAAATAAAATACTTATATGGCAGCTGGTAAAATTATTACCGCAATGCATTAATGAAATGGGATTTGAACAGGTAAAAAACTATTTAGTTGTTGATGGTACAATAAGCCAGATAAGGTTATACCAGCTTGCACACAGACTTGCAAATCTGTATGATGAGTATTTGGTATATTTTTATGAGTATATCCTGGAATGGGAAAAGCCAACAAAACAAAACGACTGGCAGATTGTTTTATGGCGTTACGTCAAAAATGCTGTTGGTGACAATTCATCAGCATGTCACAAGGCCCAGCTTTTAAAAAAAGCAATCAAAAAATTGAGTGACTCCAAAAATAATGAAGCTTTAAAAGAAAAATTTTCTCCTTACATTATTTTGTTTGGGATTACAACCTTGCCCCAGTATTACATTGAATTATTCAAAGCTTTAAGCAGCGTTGTGCCGGTGCATATTTTTCAGCTTAATCCATCAAAGGAATACTGGTTTGATACAATAAATGAAAAGAAGAAGTTGCGTTTGGAGGAAGAAAACATTGATACTGAAAAATTAAAATATGAAGTTGGCAATCCGCTTTTATCTTCGTTGGGAAAAGTTGGTGCAGAGTATATTGAAATGCTATTAGACTACGAAGCTGTAGATACTATAAACAGCGATACTGCATATACGTACATTGACAACACACAGAATGAAACTCTCCTGCGCATTCTACAGTCAGATATTTGTAGATTAATTAATAGAGGAAGTAATGATAAAGAAATTTACAATCCCAATAGAATACAACCAAAAGTAGCAATTAATTCTAATGATAGATCAATTTCAATACATTCGTGCCATTCACCTCTACGTGAGGTTGAAGTGCTTAGAGATTACATCATTGATGTAATGAATAACAATGATATAATTCCCAATGATATAATTGTGATGGCACCTGATATTGATTTGTATGCGCCGTTTATACAAGCGGTATTTGATGAACAGGTGTTGAAGAAAGAAGGGTTGCCCTCGTTGCCATATTGCATTGCTGACCAGTCTTATAAAAACACCAGCAGGTTCATATCGGCATTTTGTGATTTACTAGAGGTTTTAGCAGGCAGATTGGAAGCCGATGTGGTGTGCCAGCTTCTTGAGTACGATGAAGTTGCTTCTGGTTTTGGTATAGATAAACAGGCAGTATTGCAATTTCATGCATGGGTTGAAGAGCTTAATGTGCGCTGGGGAAAAGATAGTGCTCATCGAAAGCAATTTACACAGCAGGAAAGCAATGCGTTTACGTGGCACTATGCAATTGAACGAATGCTTATGGGCTATGCAGTACCAGAAAGTGCTGGGATTGTAGATGATATAATGCCATTTGACTGCGTCGAAGGGTCCATGGGCAATGTTTTGGGATGTTTCATTAATTTTCTGAAAACACTTTTTTATTTTTACGATGAAGCACAAAAACCAAAACCCCTATTGCAGTGGGCTGAGTTTTGCCAACATTGCGTCAATGCCCTGCTTAATGTGGAAAATCATTCACAGGATTATGAAAATATACAAAACTTGTTTGAGTCATTGCGGGCGATAGCTCCTAAAATTAATCTTACTGATAACATAGAATTTCTGGTTATAAAAAGCTGGATTGAAGATTTTATTTCTGAGCAAAGAGTCAGCAGTAATTTTTTAACTAAAGGAATAACCTTTTGCCAGCTTTTACCCATGCGAAGTATTCCATTTAAGGTTGTGTGCCTTTTAGGAATGAATGATGATTTTCCACGACAGGATGACATTATAAGCTTTGATATAATGCGTAATGATGAAAAATATAAAAAGGAGCTGCCACGCTGTATCCGTTCAAAGCGAAGCGATGACCGCTATTTATTTTTGGAAAGCATCATTTCTGCAAAGGAGTATCTTTTTATAAGCTATCAGGGTCAGGATCCGGTTGATTTGAGCTTAAAGGAGCCCTCAATAGTTGTCAATGAACTTTTGGAGTACATTGAACAAGGTTTTTATTGTATTGATGAGAGCCAATCCATACGTGATTATTTAGTAACACAACACCATCTGCATCATTTTCATCCTGCATATTTCAACAACAGTAACAAACTTTTTTCGTATTCAAAAATGTGGTGTAATGAAAGCATTGCACTGTATGATGAAAAGCGTGAGTATGAACCGCTAGTTATGCAGCCAGTAAAAACAGAAAAATTACAAACTGTAATAACCATGGATGAATTTGTACAGTTCTTTTATAATCCAGCCCGTTACTTTATTACAAAAATGTTGGGGATACACCTGCGTGATAGCGTTATTGAATTGAACAGCGAAGAACCTCTGGTGGTGCCAGCAGGCTTGGATAAATACACATTAAGCAACGAGTTGCTTGAATGGCGTATTCAAAACAATGAAGTTGAACAGTTTATTCATTTAAAAAAGAAAAATGGACAAATTCCAGATGGCGTGTTGGGCGATGTTATTGTTAAAAAAACAAATGAAGAGATTACACCTTTCATTGAAACTGTTACACGCATGTGCAAAGGTACAAAGCAACGTTATGAGGTGGAATATACTGTAAGTAATAATAATATTAATATTGTAATAAGAGGACTAGTTACACTATATGGCAACAACCAAATTTTTTATAGATATGGGAACTTGAAAGCAAAGGACAGAATAAAAGCATTTTTATGGCATATCTTTGTTTGCGTTGCATGTAATGCCAATGTGTGTACTTATTTTATTACAAAAGATAAGATTAATCCAATTAGCTATACATCCATGACCGTAGAAAAAGCAAAGAACTATTTGAATCAATGTATAGAATTATTTGTTGAAGGCTCTCAACGTATTATTCCATTTTTCCCTGAAACATCATACATGTATTTTGATTTGATGATGAATGGTAAAACAAATAATAAATATTATGTGTATAATCTTGAAGAAAAATTTTATAACAACAGTGGTAACACTATAGCTGAATATGATGATCCCTACATACAGCGTGCATTTTATAAAGTTAGTATTTTCCAGGATGAATCCATTTTTAAGGATTTTAGGGAAATTGCCACAAAAGTATTTGGAATGATAACTGAATGCCAGGTTTTGTAATGAACAATATGAAGAGTGTTAATCATTTTTCAGAATATTCTTTAGATGGTATCAACTGCATAGAAGCAAGTGCTGGGACAGGAAAAACCTATACCATAAGCCATCTTTACCTGCGGTTGATGATTGGAAAATGTCTTAATATAGACAATATTTTAGTGGTGACATTTACCAATGCAGCAACCAATGAATTGCGCTCAAGAATTCGTTCGTTGATAAAAATTGCAAATGAAATGCTGGAAGATAGGTGTGATAGTGAGGTTGTAAAAAAGTACAGTGAATTATATGAATATTTAAAGAATATATGCATTGATTATAATGACCAGAGCTGCTGCTCAAAAAAAATTATAAAGAAAAAATTAGAATTAGCCTTGCATGAGATAGACAAAGCACCTATATACACTATTCACAGCTTTTGCAGCCGCACATTGAATGAATATGCCTTTGAAAGCCGCTCGCTTTTTGGCAGCCGGCTTGTTGAAGATGTAACTCCTTTTATGCAAAGAGTGGTTGAGGATTTCTATTACACAAAGATAGCACCGCTTGGCGAAGAGTTTATTGCTTTATTTGTTCATAATAAAGATGACTTTGTTAGCTGGCTAATGCAGTTATTACGCAAACTTCCGGATGATCCTGATATTGTCATACTGCCTGAAGTTGCATTTGATCCTGATACTGTAAAACAACTGGTAGAGCAGCTTGCTCAAAAGATAACAACAATACGCACAATGTTTGAAAGGGAATTTGGAGCAATTGCAGACAATTATCACAAAGCCTTAGCTGAAGGTGTACTTAACAAGAGATCATACAGAGAAGATGATATAGATAAATTAAAGGAAGCTTTAGCGATGCTTTCTGTATATACAGCATTGGATGATGAAATATATTCTACAGTGAAAAAATTTTCGTTAACAAGATTATTATCCATGATGAATAGAGAATCTAATAAAGGAAATAAAACATATCAGTGGCATACATTCTTTACTCTTTTGGATGAATGTAGTAAAACTATTGTTGCAATTAAGGTACAGATTATAGCTGCATACCGTGATTTTATTTTAACTCACCCAAATCTATATTCACAGTACCGTGATCGCTATAACATTATTTCGTTCAGGGACATCCTGAAGGATATGTACAATGCGCTGCAGGACGGGGTAGATAGCAAATTAGCTATAATGGTGAGGAAGCGCTTTAAAGCAGCCCTGATTGATGAGTTCCAGGATACAGACCCATTGCAGTACACTATTTTTACTACAATATTTAACAAACCAGATTATACACTCTATATCATTGGTGATCCAAAACAGGCAATATACAGCTTCAGAGGTGCTGATGTATTTGCATATATAAAAGCCAGAAAAAATGCAAAAGAAAAATATACACTGGATAAAAGTTACAGATCAACTCCCGCGCTCACCAAGGCTATTAATTATATCTTTGGCCGTTTAAATAATCCATTTGTTTTTGATGAAATAGCATATAATCCAGTAGAATCAAAAATACAGAATTCGTGCTTTGACAATGGTGCATTACAAATTTGGTTTCTTAAATCAGTTCCAGGTGTTAGTGACAATATTCCAATTGGTATTGCACGCAAAATCATTGCCAAAAATATTGCCCTTGAAATCCAGAAGCTTATGGGCCCTTCTTATACAATTGATGGCAGAAGACTTCAATACAGCGATATTGCAATTCTTGTGCGAAAACATCATGAAGCGCAACTGGTGCAGGATGTATTGCGTCAGTATAATATACATAGCGTTGTATACAGCCGACAGTCTGTATTTTCTTCATCAGAAGTGTGGGAGCTGCTTCATATATTAGAAGCTATCATACATCCTTCTTCAACAGCTGATGTTAAGCGCGCTCTGGTTACCAGCTTTTTTGGATATTCAGCAGAAGATATTATTAAGCTGGAGCAGCAAGGTTCGTTGGATACAATAAAGATGCAGTGTGCTGCATACCAAAAGACATGGGAGTTGAAAGGATTTATAGTGATGTTGCAGCACCTTCTTCATGATGATACTATAGTGAAAAAGGAAAGTGACAATGATACCGTTTCGCAAAGGCTTTTGCGGTTTCCTGATGGTGAAAGGGTCATGACCAATATACTGCATTGTGCCGAAATACTTACCGACATTGAAAGGCAAAAAAAACTTGATCCTATAGCACTTGTTGAGTGGTTCAAAAAAGCTATATATTACAAAGCAAACATTGAAGAGCAGGAATTGCGCCTTGAATCGGATGCTAATGCTGTAAAAATTGTTACGGTGCATGCAAGCAAAGGCCTTGAATATCCTGTTGTATTTTGTCCATATCTTTTTGATAGTTCAGGGCTAGATGATGTGTTTGTATTTCATGATAATAATTATATAAATGATATTAATGATATTAATGATACTGAAGAAGATGTTAAAACATGTGTATGTTTTAAGTTCAAGAAAGATCAAGTAGAAGAAAAGGCCGCTATTTTTGGTAATGAAGTTTATGATAAATTAGAATTAAGAGCAAAATATGAACAGCTTGCCGAATCACTACGGATTGCATATGTTGCAATCACACGGGCAAAGTACCGGTGTTATATAGGATGGGGTAATATAAATGCAACAAGAACATCAGCGCTACAGTATCTTTTTCATTTTAACGATAATCAAGCAACTATATCAAAATTTATTGAAGGTACAACACATAAACATGTAGATCTTTATAGTGATTTAGACAAATTTAAATACAAATTAAATGGAACCATTAAAATCAAAGAAATTGAAGATCAACCGGTGCGGCCCCTCGATACAATGCAACAGATATACTCACAACCAATAAGTGCCCGGCATATTGAAAAAACTATTGCACCGGGATGGCAGTTAACAAGTTATACCGCGCTTTCATATAAAAGAGATGATGAAAGAAGTGACGAAATTCAGCTGCCTGTAATTGATCAAAAGCAATCACAGGGCAACTCAATATTTACGTTCCCCGCAGGGAGCATTCCTGGATTGTGTATACATAAAATTTTTGAAACAGTGGACTTTACTGATAGCAACAGTATTCCAGATGTTGTTGCAAGAGTACTTCCTGTATACGGAATTGATATGCAATGGGCCGATGTTATTACGACTATGGTGAAAAATGTAATAACAGTACCGTTACATGAATCATTTATCCCCTTATCGCATGTGCCAACAAACAAACGAAGAAATGAGATTGAATTTTATTATCCAATTGAAAATCTCACCAGCAAAAAATTAATAGAAGTTTTCAATGAGCATAGTTTATTTACACAGCAGTATGGGCAGGCATTACAGCAGCTGTGGTTTGCTGATATAAGTGGATTTATGCATGGTTACATTGACATGGTGTTTGAACACGATGGAGCGTATTACATCGTTGACTGGAAGTCAAACCTGCTTGGCACATCAATTGATGATTATCATCGCAGTAAGTTACACAACACAATTGCATCGCATCTATATTTTTTACAGTATACTATTTATGCAGTTGCACTGCATCGTTATCTTGAGTTGATGTTGGGTAAATCGTATAACTACCAAAAACAGTTTGGCGGAATATTCTACATATTTGTACGCGGGGTAGATTCAGTCAAAGGCTGCGAATACGGCATATTTTATGATAAGCCTGATATTCACATCATTGAAAAAATTAATGATATCCTAAACAGAGCAAAAGTATGAATAGCACCATAGAATTTACTAAATCAATTCATTATCATTTTGCAGATTTCATTTGCAAAAAGTATAAATGTCATGATGACGTGTGTAAGGCAATAGTTTTTTGTACAAGCTACTTTACTGCTAACGGGCACAGTTGCCTTTCAATAGGAGCTATCGCCAATAAAAACTTACATGACGTTATATTTGACACTATGGATAACATTCCCAATATTAAATTCCCCAGCAAAGAAAAGCTTCATGAAATCATCAGCACTTGTGCTGCTGTGAGCAATGGCAATGGAGCGGTAAAACCGCTTGTGTATAACAATGGTAATTGTTACCTTTATAGGTACTGGAATTATGAAGACACTATTTGTCAATTTTTTGATAATAAACTGCAAAGCATAAGTCAACAAAGCTTGCAGCAAATACCCAATTTGTGTCAGCAATTGCAATCATTGGCAATGCAATTTGCTCCTGAGCAAATCCTGGCACAACTTACAGCACTGACACACCCTATGTGCGTGATATCAGGTGGGCCGGGTACTGGAAAAACCACTGTTATTGCAGCAATTGTGTATCACTTGCTGCGCAACAATCCGGGCTGTCATATTGCATTGTGTGCACCAACGGGTAAAGCAGCATCGCGTTTGGTGCAGGCGATAGCTCAATTTAAAGAACACAATGTTGAAAAAGAACTGCAGTCAGCATTCCCTGATGAAGCTTACACTATTCATAGATTGCTTGGTTATCAGAAGGGCGAGCTTGAATTTTACTACAATGAAAAAAATCGTTTGCCCTATGATGTTATTATTGTTGATGAGTCTTCAATGGTGGATATTCCTTTAATGGCAAAGCTGTGCAGAGCACTTAAAGACAATGCACGCCTTATTCTTGTTGGTGATAAGGATCAGCTTTCGTCGGTTGAAGCTGGAGCATTTTTTGGCGATGTGTGTTGGGGTGCTTTGGAATATGGCTATACATATAGTGGAAAAAAGTTAATTCAACAGTGTGGAATTGAAGATGCTGATGCTAACAAAAAAGCTCATCCCGTCAAAGACAGCATTGTTATCTTACAAAAGACATACAGGTTTGGCGCTGATAGCGGTATAGCCGCATTGGCCCAAGCAATTAGAAATAATGATGAACAAAAAGCCTTGGCAGTATTTGATACTACATATACCGATGTAGAATGTAAAGAATATGATACATTAGAATGGCTTTATAATGAAATACGCAATTATGCAAATGTGCATTTTGGACAAATTGTGAATGAACCATTTGAACAGGTGTTTAATAAGATAAACCAATTTGTAATACTTTCGCCTTTTAATGAAGGGCCATGGGGGGTGGAGTTATTCAATAATTTGATAGAAAAGCAGTTAAAAAATCCTGTTGTGAATGAGTGGTACCATCAAAGAATTATTATGGTGACAGCCAATGATTATAACCTTCAGGTGTTTAATGGCGATACGGGAATTTATAATTTGCATGATGATGCAGTATATTTTTCATTGGCAGATGGGTATAGAAAGATTAATCCATCACTGTTAACATCATACATGCCAGCGTACAGTATTACCGTGCATAAAAGTCAGGGCTCGGAGTTTGATACAGTAGTGTTAGTATTGCCTAATATTGATATAGCACAAAAAGAAAACTGGAAAATACTGTTAACTCGAGAGCTTTTATATACTGCCGTTACGCGAGCAAGGAAGCATTTGATAATACTTGGTAAAAAGCAAACAGTAGTAGATATGATACAAAATCCTACTTTACGTACATCAGGACTGCGACAACGATTATGGAAAAGCTAAAAAGTTTTAAGCAGATTAATGTAATATCGACAAGTAAAAATATATAAAGTGATTGACAAAAAAATTGAGGTGTGGTTATAAATAATCATAATTGTGAAGTTTTTGGACAGTTCTTTGAAAACTGTATAAATAGAAGGGGCTTTTGGCTCCGCCAACCTAAGAAAGTGACATAAAACAGCCATTTTTGGGGGAGGTTGGCGGAAACGAAAGTGCTGGATTTTCCAGGCTTTACAAGTGTTGTATAAAAAGTGCCAACATTTTTGTATAGTTTGTCGGGGAGGTTGGCGGAAAAGCACTTGAAAATTCTGGAAATTCCAGAGGTTACAACCCCAAGAGTAGGAAAAATGCCCCGCTAATAGGGGATTGAGACACGGTTGGACTCCAATCCAACCCGTGCCATTCGGCGTAATGGTAGGAAAAATGCCCCGCTAATAGGGGATTGAGACGGCATAACATTTCTATGTCTCTTATTTCTTCAAGATATGTAG